>CAZDYT010000220.1:0-6599 GCA_964509395.1 uncultured bacterium | reverse complement strand
GCAGGCCCCAGGGGAGCCAGAGGCGGCCGCCCGCCAACAGGCCGAGCGCGAGGCCTGCCTGGACGGCGACGAGGCCCCCGAGCGCGGCGAGGCCTGCCCACCACGCAAGCCGCGCCAGGAGGGCGGCCGCGGCCAGGCTCCCGGCGACGGCCCACCCGAGCACGGCCAGCGGGTGGACCGCGCGGATCCCGCGGTCCCGGAGCAGGGTGTCCACGATCGTGGCGTGGACCTCGACCCCGGGTGTGAAGTGTCGGCCGGACCAGAAGAAGGGCGTGACGTAGGCGTCGGGCAGGGGCCGCTGGGGCTCGGGATGCGGTCCGTGCGCCCGTCCGACGAGCACGACCTTCCCCCGGAGCGCGCCCGCGGGGAGCCGGTCCGGGAGCAGCGCCTGGACATAGGAGACGGTGCGCACCGCGGGAGGCGGGCCGAGGTAGTTGATCAGCAGGGGCTCGCTGATCCCGGACCCGCGCCAGCCGGCGGCGCGGGCGACGACGTGGGCGAAGGGCAGCCCGGCCGCGCTCGGAGCGGGCAGCGCGCGGATCACGGCGTCGCGATCGGGCACGAGCGCCACCAGCCCGACCCCCGCCGCGTGGCGCTCCAGCTCGGGCAGCGGCCGCAGCGGGAGCACCTGCCGGAAAGCGGCGGTCTCGACGACCTGGAGGTCGCTCGCGAGGATCACGTTGCCCGCGCGCTCGATCGCAGCCGCGAGCGCCCGGTCCTCGGCGGGGACCGAGGGCTCGCTGAAGAGGATGTCGAAGGCGATGACTCGCGCGCCGAGGGCCCGGAGGCGGTCGGTCAGCCGCGCGTGGAGGGTCCGGGGCCAGGGCCACTGTGCGCCGAGCTCCGCGAAGGAGGGCTCGTCGATCGAGACGACGACGAGGTCGTCGGGGCCGGGGAGCACGCCGCGCAGGAGGAAGAGGAGGTCGAGCCCCTTCCGCTCGATCGTCTGCCCCGCCGGGCCGAACTGGATGACCCAGGCCCCGAGCGTGCAGGCGAGCGCCAGCGCGAGCCGCGCGCGCGCCGACGCCCGCGGCCGGGCTCGCCCTGCCGCCGCGCCGGACCCAGGTCCGGGGTTCATGCCAGTCCCGCATAGAATAGACGAGGACAGCCGGGTCCGGCTACGGATTTCGTCCCGCGTCGGCGGGGCGCGGCGTCGGCGCCCGGGCCGGGCGTGGGCAGTGGCCGCGGAGCGCCGGGACCCGCGCCTACCGCCGGGGGAAGTATCGCCACGCGGTCAACAACCGCGCTGCCGCGGTAGCCGTCGGTGCTCGACCGCAAGCTCCGTGAGTCGCGCCCGATGAGGCCAGGTAACACCGCTGGAAGAGGGCCATGTCCGTGTCCCGCCAACCCGATTCACGGGAGCATGCTATCTGTGTCGCCGGCATCTGGTCTGCGCGGCGCCGATGAGCCGAAAACTGCCGCGACGCCGCTCGCGTCATTCGACACAAAGACGGCGAACACGCGTTTGGAGCTCCAGGATTGTGCATGCGAGCACGGGCGAGGCGAGAGGAACATGCGATGAGCACATCGGCGTGACGATGCGCCTTGACACCGTCGTCTGTGGCGCTGTACGTTTCCGCCAGCAAGCGCTGGCGCGCGAACCAGTCAGGCCTCGGAGTATCCGAGGATCGGGAAGTAGCTGAGATCGCCTCGCTCCATGCATGAGAGGCTCCGGCTGCTCGGCCCCGTTGCCACCGTGACAACGCGGCGCCGCGGCGGGGGCCCCAACAGCAACAGCCGGCGGCGAGGTCGAGTATGAACATGACGCGCTTTGTCGTGACAGCCGCCGCCGCGTGGGCACTCGGAGCGCACATCCCGGCGCCGAGCACGGCGGGCGAGCTGGCGGGCGTGACCCTGCCCGATCAGGTCACGGTCGAGGGCCGCACGCTGGTGCTGAACGGTATGGGGCTACGGCAGGCCACCATCTTCAGGGTGAATGTCTACGTGGGCGGCCTCTATCTGGAGGCGCGTTCCTCGGATGCTTCGCAGATCATTGCCTCCGAGGGGACGAAGCGCCTGGTCCTGCACTTCGTCCGCGACGTGGGACGTGAGAACCTGGTGGAAGCCTGGGACGAGGGGTTCGCGAAGAGCGCCGGTCCCGGGCTGACGGCGCTCCGGGCCCGCGTCGCGACGCTGGACGCCTGGATGGTCGACATGAAGCGCGGCGACACCCTGAGCTTCACGCAGCTTCCGGGGCGGGGCATCGTCGTCGAGGTCAAGGGCCAGAGCAAGGGCACGCTCGTCGGTGCCGATTTCGCCCGGGCTCTCTGGGGCATCTGGCTCGGCGATTCCCCGCCGAACCCAGGGCTGAAAAAGGGACTGCTCGGGGGCTAGCGGGGCGGGGACTCCGGCGCCCGGCCGGGTGATCGGCGTCCCCGTGGCGTCACGCGGGGACGGCACGAGCGGCGACTTTTCCCCCAATCCGCCGGGTGATCACCGCCACGCGCCCGCCCGGTCGGGGCCAGTACCAAGATCCAAGTACCCGTCTCTTCGAGCGTCGTCCGTTTGGCAGGAGGTTTGCGTTGTCGGTGGCCGTCGGCAGACGAACTGACGCAACGCAAAACCCAGGGAGGTGTGGCCATGCGGACGATGGTGGTGCGAACTCTGAGCGTGCTGCTGGCGGGCGCGCTCCTGGTGACCGGCTGCGCCGTAGGGCCCTACGGCCAGACGGGCATGGAGACGTTCGGCCGTGGTCTGGTGAACCTCGTGCTCTCGCCCTTCATGATCGCGGCGGGGATCCTCCAGGGGCTGGCGTTTCTGCCCTATACGATCGGCACCGGGCTGGCCGAGCTGAACCGGGGCCTGCTGCAGGCGCAGGCGGTTCCCCTGGACGACTCCTACAAGGCGACCTTCGGCGTGTCCATCACCGATCAGCGCGTAGATCAACAGTCCGGTGAAATCCGTGGGCAGGAAGGCCTCTACGGTCGGTACCGGCCGCAGGCGATCATGGAGGCCAACCGCGCGTTTCAGCGCCTTCTGGTCTCCCAGGGGATGCCGGAGGAAAAGGCCCGGAACTACGTGCTGGCCGGCAACTACGCTTACGCCTGGAGTCGGGGACACATTCTTCTCGCCGTCACGTACCGGCACTCGGGCGCCCAGCCAATTCGGGTGGCGTCGAAGGAGACCGGCATCGTCACGACGTTCCGGCCGGACCAGCGGGCTTGGCACGAACCGTACGAGCGGGACGTCAACGGCCAGGCGATCGACGAGGTGATCGACTGGACCGCGATGGAATACAAGCTCCTCCGGCAAGACAAGATCGTGGCGACGCTGATGGTCCTCGCGGCCGAGGCCGTGAAGTCCGGTAAGCGGGCAACGGATTACTGGGAGGCGGAGCGGCGCTGGAAGGCCGGGGAGACCACCCAGCTCATCCGGGAGTCCGTAGGCCGCGTCAAGCTCGAAGGCGCCTGATCCTCCAACACCAAGCGTAAGCCCGGCGCTCCCGGCGGTCCGCTCCTCTCCCAGGGCGACCGACGGGGGCGCCAGGCGTTTCGACTGCCCACGCCCCGGCCCAGGCGACGTGACCTGCCGGCCACGCCCCCCCCGTCGCGCTCCCCACGCCGCTTCGCCTCTCTCCGGCTCGCGTCGTCCCTGACGCTCCGTCACCGCATCGTCGTCTCGCCCCACGCCACCGTGGTGAATCCGGCACCCAGCTGTTGTCGGCGCCGGGGGTGGGGGTGTAGGCTGAAGGCCGGCCGAACGTGCGACCGGCGGGCGTCCCCGTCGTCTAGCCTGGCCCAGGACCCCAGATTTTCAATCTGGAAACACGGGTTCGAATCCCGTCGGGGACACCAGTCAAGCTATAAATCAACCTGTTACGGTCCGGCGTCGTCCCGGCCCATCCCTCTCTTCCCAGACCCGAAGGGCACAAGCAGCCGGCGTTCCTCATCCCCGTCCCCGCCCGATCCCGAAACGGTCTGGCGAGCGTTTCGGCTGCTAACCACCGACCGACCGGCTGGATTCCGCGGTCGGCGGCACCGATTCGACCGGGTTCCTGCCGCGGACGAGCGTCATGTGCTTCAGGGGTATGGGGCGACGCATCGATGGCGTTCCCTTGTAGGCTGAGGTATACTCAAGCGTGCTATGCAATCGCGAGTGCGTCGGGCCAGACGACGACGTGGGCGTGCCGTGCGCGCGGGGAGAAGGGCGGGCGCCGAGCCCCTGGTGACCACCTCGCTGCGCCTCCGCTCGGGGCTGCGCGCGTATCTCGAAGATCTCGCGGAACGGAGTCAGCGGTCGGTCTCGGACGTGGCCGAGCAGCTCCTCGAGGAAGCCATCCGCACGCGGGAGTGTCCCGGCATCTACTTCGCTGACGAGCCGGCGGGCCGCACGGCCAAAATCATGGGCACGGGACTCGGGGTCGGGGAAGTGATGCGGGACTACGTGGCGGCTGGAGAGCGCGAGGAGCGGTTGCGCGAGATCTTCCCACAGCTCACCCCGGTTCAGGTCGGCGCGGCGCGGAACTACTTCCTCCGCTATCGCGATGAGATCCAGCGGCGGATCGACGAGAACACCGCCCTGACCCCGGAGGGAGTGGTCGCGCGGTATCCTGGCCTCGTCCGTCTCGCCGGGTGAAGCTCTACCTAGACGAGGATCTCTCGCCCCGGGTCGTGATGCTGCTGCGTGAGCGTGGCCTCGACGCCACCGGGGCCCACGAGGTCGGCCAGGTGGGTCGCAGCGATCTCGAGCAGCTCCGCTACGGGGGCCGAGAGGGCCGCTGTCTGGTCACGCGGAACGTGGCTGACTTCCTCGAGCTCGTCCGCCAGCTGATCAACCGTCAGGAATCTCACGGCGGCATCATCTTGATTCCCGCGAGCTTCCGGGGTGACGAGTTTGCCATCTTGGCCGACGCGATCGCTGGGTGCGCGGCGGCGTACCCGGAGGGGCTGGCCGACCAGATTCTGTTCCTCAAGAGACCGGCACCGTAGCCCGGTTCTCCGCGCCATCGGCGGCGGCGCCTCGCCGGATGGACTCTCATCCGGAATGGCCCAGTTTTCGGGGGCAGGTCAGACTGGCGATCGCCCGTTACTTCTGTCAAAGCGAGGTGCATTTCCGCTCTTGTACACCGTGAGATCCTGAAGCTCTCCGTCGAGGTCTCGATCGCGTTGCCCGGGGAAGGCACCCCTATGGCCTTTGGGCGCGGTCTTTCGGGCCCGGCCGCCGCCCGTGCGAGCCCGGGTCGGCCGTGGGAGCGCGAGCGTCGTCGTCCCGGTGGGAGCTGAAGATCCTCCGCGGATGCATCGGCGGCGAGATCCCACTCCGTTGCGTGGAGCGCAGACCGTAAACGGGTTCCGATGGGCTAGAAACGATTCGCCCCTGGTGTGTGGTTGCTCCTGGGGGTGGTCTTCTCGATCGAGGGTCCCAGGAGGAGACGATGGGCGCGCTCAGTCGTCGGCGTGATCGAGGGGGCGGACCGTCGGGGGCGCTCCTCAGGGCGGGGGACGCGATGTCGGACGTTTGCAGTTCCTACGGGTCGTAAGGGCGGGATTCGAAGCCGAACAATTTCGGATCGTTGTCGTCCACCTTCACCTTGACAAAGCCCATGAAAGGGGAGCCGTAGGTTTCCAGGCGGATGAAGTTGCGGATCGGTTCCCTCGTCCTGGGGTGGAGCAGCGGCTGGTCGATGTGGTGCCAATGGGTGTCGCCGTGCACCAGCAGCACCTGTCCGTCAAATGCAAGGGTCTCCGCGCGCAGCTGTTCCATGAACTCGCCATAACCCCTGTTCGGGTGTCCCGCGTTGGCCGCTCCGATATCGGGATTGGCCTGGATGACGATCACGATGCCGGCCATCCGCTGGGCGCCGGCGAGGGCGAAGGCTTCCGCGAGCCAGGCCTGATTGGCGCGCCGGCGCTCGACGAACTCGGGAGAGGGCTCCAGACCGTCGCCGAAGTTGTTTTCGCTGCCCGGGATGTTGAGCGCGACGAAGAGCACCCGTCCGATCCGCCAGCGCACGTTCTCTCGGTACTGGCGGAAAGCGGGGTTGGCCGACTGCCGCTCGAGTTTGAATTTCCGTTCGCCCAGGGTTTGGTCGTCGCGGAAGAAGATCTCGCGCAGCTTTTGCAGGCGCTCGACGGGGTCGTAGCCGCTGCGGCAGTCGGTCCACTCGTTGTCGCCCGGCACGTAGATGAAGGGGTGGCGCGACTTCTGGAAGAGCCGGTAGCGATCGAGGAGTATCTCGTCGCTGCACACGCGGGTGTCGCTCTTAATGTCACCGACATGGGCGACGAAGGCCAGCTCCTCGCTGTCGATCCGCTCCATCAGCAGCGGGAAATGCTCACGCTCGGAATCGGAGTAGGGCGTGTCGCCGATTACGGCGAAGCTGTAGCCGCCCGCCGGCCGGGGCCCGAGCGTCACGCAGCTGGACAGCCCCAGGGACAGAGCGATCGTCAACAGTATTCGCTTCATTCGATCCTCCGTTTCAGTTCGTAGAGTCGAGGAAGTGGCCCGACTCTAGCGCCGGCCCCGGACGCCGGTCAAGCTCCAGTCTCGCCCAATCCGGGGATTGAGGTGGATGTCCACCTCGTCCTCGTAGAAGGCCTCTTCCCCGGACGGCAGCGCGGCCAGCAGGGCCTCAATGGCGCGCAAACGCCGCCGCTTGG
>CAZDYT010000219.1:0-6601 GCA_964509395.1 uncultured bacterium | reverse complement strand
GGCGGAGTTGCCGGATCGCCCCGGGGTCGAGGAGGTCCTCCGGGGCGAGGCCGATCGCCCCGAGATCGGCCCGCGGCAGGTAGCAGCGGCCGATCCGGAGGTCCCGCGGCAGATCGCGGAGGACGTTCACGAGCTGGAGTCCCTGGCCGAACCGGACTCCGCGCGAGCGCATGAGCGGGACGTTCCACCGGGCGCAGCGCGAGCGGTGGGCCGCTACCATGTCGGTCCAGAACTCCCCCACGCAGCCCGCGTTCATGTACGTGTAGCGGTCGAGCTCGCCGCGCGTCTCGAGCGCCCCGACGCGTCCCTCGGTTTCGGCCGGGAAGCGGTCGAGGGCCTCGAGCATCGCCTGGGTCAGCGTAAGGAGCACCGTCTGGCAGCGGGCCCGGTCGTCCTGGGGGAATGCGCGGTAGGCGGCGAGCGCTTCCGGGATCCGCTCGAGGAGCGCGCGCTCGGCCGGGGGGTGGTCGGGCGCGACCAGCGCCCCGACGCGACCGAGGGCCGTCCCGTCGTCCCCGCGCAGCGCGGCCCGGACGGCTGTGAGGTGCCGGCAGCGCTCCGCCGGCGGGAGGGCCCGCGTGTCGGCGATGGTGTCGGCGGCGCGGGCGAGGAGGTAGGTGATCCCGAACGGACGTCGCAGGGAGGTGGGGACGACGTGGAGCGACAGGGCGAACGAGCGGCTGACCGCGGGCAGGACGGTCTCGAGGAGATCGGGCTCCCGGGCCATCACCGGTGGACTCCTCGCACGGTGAGGAGCGGGCGGCCTCAGTCCAGATCGATCGGACGCAGGACGGGGCCGGGCGTGTCCTTGGCGCGCTTGAGGCCGGCCTCGAACTTGCGCGTCAGGACCTGGTCCTTGGTCTTCTCGGCCTCCGTCGCCTCGCGGAAGCGCGCCTCGCGGCGCGCCCCGGCGCCCTTGAGGGCCTCCATCGCCTTGTCGAGGCTCTCGGCGGGCCCGGTCTTGGGCGGCGGCCTGTGGTGCAGCACCGCCTTGACCTCCGGATCGACGGTCAGGACGGCGCGGCACGAGGGGCACGTGACGTCGAAGGAGCCCCGCTTGTTCTTGGCCATGCCCTATCTCCTACCACGCACCCGGAGGCCGCGCAAGGCTCACGCTCCCGACGCCTTTTCTGTGTGGGGCTGATCCAGGCGGGCTCCGAGGCACCCGGCCCCGTTCCACGCGATGGCGAGGTCCTGGAGGCTCCGCCCCGTCCGGGCGTCCCGAGCCCGCGCGGGGGGCGTTGGCCGCGCTCACCGCGCCGGCCATCGGCTGACCGGCCGGCTCACCGCGCGGGAGAAGCAGCAGTTCGGGACGACCGCGGAGTGCTTGCCGGGTCCCCCGGCGACGATGACCAGGACGTCCTCCGGCCCGGGGACGATGGGGAGGCGCGCCTCGTCGTCGACGGTCGCCATCCACCGCGGCCAGTCGTGGATGCCCCACATCCCGCCGAGCCTCAGGCGGCGGAGCGGGAGCCGGGCGTGCTCGTAGAGGTAGCGCTGGACGTCGGCGCGCGAGAACCCGTCGGCGGCGATCGTCGCCGCATGCTCGGGGCTGAGCGCGACGAGGAGCTGGCTCTGGGAGAGGTACCAGCCGACGTTGGAGCCGAGCGTTGCCGCGGTGTCCGCGATGACCGTGAGGAGGTTCACCGCGCGCTGGCTCACGTGGTCGTTGACGTTGTGCGGCGCCTCGCCGCCGAAGACGGTGACCACACTCGCGTCGGCGTCGAACCCGAGGCTCGCGTGAAGCGGCCCCCAGGGGTTCGCCTCCTCGCGCTCCGCGATCGCGTAGGTGTACTTCGCGGGGCTCCCCTGCGTGGCCATGTCGCCGGCGCCGGGCCGGGCGCCCCCGAGGTTCCAGAGGCAGAGGCGGACCGCGCGGCCGAGGGTCGCGTTCGCGGGGTTGCCGGGGCCGAAGACGCCGGCGCCCGCGTGCATGCCGAGGCGCGCCCTCGCCGGGCCGTTCACGACGAGGAGGGGCGCGACGGGATGGGTCGTCGCTTGGACCCCGTAGAGGTTGAAGGCGGGGTCGAGCATCGCCTCGAGCGCCGCCACGAGGACGGGCAGGGCCGCCGGGCGGCACCCCGCCATCACGGCGTTGATCGCGGCCTTCTCGATCGTCGCCTCGCCCCAGAGCGGCGGGATCTTGCCGAGGACGGTGTCGGGCTCCGCGTCGATCCCTTGGAGCATCGCCTCGACGCGCTCGGGCGTGGGCGGGACGATCGGGAGCCCGTCCGTCCACCCGCGCTCGAGGAAGTAGGCCTCCACGGCTTCGAGCGAATCCGGGAGCTCGATCACCTCGGAGGCGAAGGGTCGCATGACGCGGGCCCGGCCGCTATCGCCCGATCCGGGCCGCGAGCTGCGCCACGGCGGCTGCCGCCTTCTCGGCGACGCGCTCGGGCGGCTCCCCGCCCAGCGGGTGATCGATCACCAGGAGCGGCAGCGCCTCCATGCCGAGCGTGTGCGCCTCGTGCTGCGCGAGGGTCTCGAAGGCGGTGGTCGTGACGACGACCGCGGGCGTGCCGCCCCGCGCGAGGGTCACCGCGTCGTGGAGACTCCACGACGTACAGGAGCCTCAGTCGGCGGAGCCGGTGACGACGAGGTCCACGCCGCCGAGCGCGGCGAGGACCTCGGGCCCGGCGGGCGTGGCCGCGTTCGCCTTCTTCCGGTGGACGGCGCGGGCGAGCTGGTAGCGCTCGCGGAGGCGCGCCTCCATCTCGCGGATGAAGAGGTCGAAGTTGGCCTTGGTGTTGTCGAGGAAGCCGAGGGTCTTGCCCGAGAGGTCGGCGGGCAGCGGGAGCGAGGCCTGCTGGCTCACCTTGCTCTCGGCGACGGGACTCAGGACGCGGATGGTGCCCATGCTGACCTCCGGCTGGCGGAATGGGGATCTTGTGCCTTGATAGCACCCGGGGCTGTGCCGGTCAAGCCGCGGGCCCGGCGACCAATGGGGAAGCCCGGTGCGCCCTACCGCCGTGCCCGCCCATCCCGGGCATCGTTCGCGGTACCTCCTCGGGCGAGGGCCTGCTGACCCAGAAACATCTCGCGCTACCGGCGCCCGCCCGGCCAGGTCAGGAGCGGCATGTTGACGACCACGCCGGGCCGCTCG
This sequence comes from uncultured bacterium, assembly GCA_964509395.1. Lineage (GTDB taxonomy): Bacteria > Methylomirabilota > Methylomirabilia > Rokubacteriales > DASRDR01 > CAZDYT01. Next base: position 3,498 of record CAZDYT010000219.1, on the reverse strand, counting down.
ACGGTGATTTCTCCCTTCGCCTCCGCCGCCTTCACCTCGGCCGCCGACCGGAGCTCGCGCGCCGCCGGCTCGTTCTTCCACCTGACCAGGTTCACCGCCCGGAGCGGGCTGTAGCCGCCCGGCCCTGGCGGCCCGTCGAAGACGTCCGCCTGAGTCTTGAAGGGTCCCTCCCCTTTCTTGACGCCGTTGGCGAACACGTAGACATTCCCGAGCATCGCCTGGGGCGCCTGGGCGAGGGCGGGCACCAGCAGCACGGGGGAGCCCATCATCTCCGTGAGCAGCTTGGCGACCTGCGCGTCCGACGCCTCCGTGTGGAGGAAGCGGATCTCGTGGCCCTCCAGGTAGCCCTTGACCGGCGGCACACCGGCCGGATTCCAAAAATAGCCCCCCGCGTAGCCGGTCACAAGCGCCGCGACGATGACGGCGATCCAGACCCCCTTCCGCATCTCACGTCTCCCCGATGACGTGACCGAGGCGCGTGAGGGCTTCCTCGATCGCCCGGAGCCGGCCGTGGCCATCGCGCATCGTGACCACCACCGCTTTGGTGTGGGGATCCCCCTCGACCGCCACCACGCCGGGGAGCTGCTCCAGCGTCTCTTGAATCCTCGACACGCAGCCCTGGCAGTGGATGCTCGGGACGGTGAGCCTGATCCGCTGGATCGCGGGGGCCTGCCGGGCGAACCGCGGGACGAGGCGGCCCCGGAAGGAGTTGGCGAGAACCGTCGTGACGCTCGCGGCCATCGCCGCCATCGCCCAGACCGGGGCGACCAGGCCGGTGGTGGCGAGCGGCACCCCGACCCCGTTGAACGCGAACGCCAGCGCGAGATTCTGGATGGTCTTCCGATACGTGCGGCGCGCGATGTGGTAGGCGTCCACCACGGCGGCGAGCCGCTCGCCCACGAGGACGACGTCCGCCGACTCGATGGCGATGTCGGTGCCCGAGCCGATCGCGAGCCCCACGTCCGCCTGCATCAAGGCGGGCGCGTCGTTGATGCCGTCCCCGACCATGGCGACCCGGTGGCCCTGGCGCTGGAACTGGCGCACCCGCTCGGCCTTTTCGGCGGGGAGGATCTGCGCCCACACCTCCCGGATGCCGACCTGCTCGGCCACGGCCCGCGCCGTGCGGGCATTGTCGCCCGTGATCATGACCGGCTCGAGTCCGGCCGCGCGCAATCGCGCGATCGCCTCGACCGCGTCGTCCTTCAGGGTGTCGGCCAGCGCGATGAGCCCCACGGCCCGCCCGTCCGCAGCCACGCCCACGGCGGTCTGGGCCCGGGCCTCGGGCCCCTCCGCCGCCCGGGCGAGGGCGCCCGCGTCGAGGCCGGACTCGGCCAGGAAGCGGAGCGTGCCGACCAGTACGGGCGCGCCCGCCACCGTGGCGCGGATCCCTCTCCCCGGCGCCGCTTCGAAGGTCTCGGCGCGGTCCAGCCGGAGGCCTTTGGCCCGAGCCGCCTTGACGACCGCCTGGCCCAGGGGGTGCTCGGAGAGCTGCTCGGCGGACGCCGCCAGGGCCAGGAGGCGATCGGTGTCCCACCCCTCGGCCGGGACGACCTCCACGACGCGCGGCTCCCCGTGCGTGATCGTCCCGGTCTTGTCCAGGACGACGACCGACACGTCCTTGAAGCTCTGGAAGGACGCCGCGCTCCGCATCAGGATCCCCTGGCGCGCCGCCTCGCCGCCGCCGCGGATCATCGCGAGGGGCGTCGCCATGCCCAGGGCGCAGGGGTACCCCATGACGAGGACGGCCAGAGCCGCGAACCCTGCGCGGTCCCAGTCCGGAGCCCCCCAGAGGCGCCACGCGCCGAGCGTCCAGAACACGAAGGCGGCCGCGCCCACCGCGAGCACGCCCGGCACGAAGTACCGGAGGATGCGGTCCAGCAGCAGGAGGATGCCGGGCTTGAGCGCCCGCGCCTCCTGGGTGAGGCGCGCCACCTGCCGGAGGAAGCTCCCCTCGCCCACCCGCGTCACGCGCACCAGGAGCGTGCCGGAGTTGTTGACCGACCCCCCGATCACCTCGGAGCCTGGGAGCTTCTCGCGCGGGATCGGCTCCCCGGTGACGAGGCCCTCGTCGACCGCGGAGGCTCCCTCCACCACGACCCCGTCGACGGGGATCTGCTCCCCCGGGCGGATGCGGACCCGATCGCCCTCCCGGACCTCCTCGACCGGTCGCTCGATCTCCCGTCCGCCCTCCACCACCCGCGCGGTCGGAGGCTGGAGCGATAGGAGCTTCTTCACCGCCTGGGAGGCGCGCGTCCGGACCAGGCGCGAGGTGTAGCCCCCGAGAATGTGGTAGGCGGTGACGAAGACCGCCACGCCGAAGAACTCATGGCTCCGGAAGACGGGGTTGACGAGCCCGACCGCGCCGCCCAGGAGCCCCCCGAAGGCCGAGATCTCCATGAGGACGTGCTGGTTGAGGATCCGGCGCCGGGCCGAGGCCCAGGCTATCCGGAGGATGTAGAAGCCCGGACCGAACACCAGCACGATCCCCAGCGCCGCCATGAACCAGTGGATCCCGGGATGGTGACGGCCCACCCACATCAAGAGCATCGCCAGGAACGCGACCCACGCCGCGGCTCCCGCGATGATCAGGCGGTCGCGCTCCCGCTGAAGCTCGGCTTCTTCCTCGTCGAAGGTCCGGACTTTCGTGGGATCCCTGACGGTATACCCGAGGCTTCGAAGCGTGTCCGTGAGGGCCGTGGGGCTCACCCGTTCGGGGTCATAGGTGACCAACGCCTCCTCGTGGGCGAGGCTCACGTTGACCTCGGAAACGCCGGCCATCCGTCCGAGCCCCTTCTGGATCGTCTCGGTGCAGAAGGAACAGGCCATCCCGCCGACCTTCAGCTGGAGCTTGTCCAGCGGCATCCTTACGTCTCCCGTCGTCTCCGCCGGCGAAGGGGTTGCCTCGGATTCTCGATGTGCGGGCAGACGGCGGCGCGTCCGACGGGCCGCCGGCCCCAGGCGGCGAGGCTCTGGCGGATGCGCCGTCGCAGTGTCAGCAGATCGCTGAGCTTTCGGTCCAGCTCCGCGGCCTTGGTCTGGAGGAGCCGGTAGACATGCGCGCAGGGCGGACGCCCACCCTGTCGGAGGGCGACGATCTCCCGGATCTCGTCGAGCGTGAGCCCGAGCCCCTGGGCCTGCTTGATGAACCGGAGGAGGTCCACCGCATCCCGCGGGTAGAGCCGGTATCCGTTCGCGGCGCGCGGCGGCCGCGGGATGAGGCCCTTCGCCTCGTAGAAGCGGATCGCCTTGGGGCCGACGCCAGCCTGCCGCGCCACCACGCCGATCCGGAGCCTCGTGTCGTCCATCGGTCAGGATGATAAACCTTCCTCTCGAGTGGAAGGTCAAGGGGTGGCGGGGGCCTCCGGCCACCCCCACGGCGCGAGATGGCGCTCCTGGATGGCGATCGAGGCGCGGCTCCGGCAGGGTGAGGGGCGAGGAGGCACGCATGGCCTCAAGCGTTATCATTGGGGTGACGGGTGGGCTCCGGCCCGCCGGCGA
>CAZDYT010000218.1:0-6603 GCA_964509395.1 uncultured bacterium | reverse complement strand
GGCCGATCAAGGCCGGGACGTCCGCGAGGCGGCAGGCCGAGCGCGTCCCGGCCGAGATCGACAAGGCGAACGGTCTGGCTTTGCCAGAAGGGCCGTCGGAGGGGGGCAGAGCCTCCCTCCGAAGACCTAGATGGTTTTGACGTCTTCCCGGAGCGCCCGCACCAGCTCCCGGGCCATGTCCTTGGGATCGCCGGTCAGGATCCGCCCCGGCGGCCGCGGCGGCAGCGCCTCGAGCGCGACGACGTCGAGCTCGCGCGTCACCTCGCCCAGCCCCAGGTCGGCCGCCTTCAGGTTCTTGACCTCCTTCTTCTTGGCGCCCATGATGCCCTTGAGGGTCGGGTAGCGCGGCTCGTTCATGCCTTTCTGCGCTGCGAGGACACAAGGCAGCGGAAGGTCGAACAGCTCGAGCCCGCCCTCGACCTGGCGGCCCGCCCGCACCTTCGAGCCGTCCTCCGCGATCGTCTCCTCCATGATCCACGACAGGCAGGGCCAGCCCAGGAGCTCGGCGACCTGCGCCCCGACGGCGCCCGTGTCGTCGTCGATCGCCTGGCGGCCCGTCAGGACGAGCTGCGGCTGCTCCAGCTTGACCACGGCCGCGAGGGCGCGGGCGGTCAGGAGCGTATCGGCGCCCTCGAAGACGGGGTCGTTGACGTGGATCGCCCGATCCGCTCCCATCGCGAGAGACGACCGGAGCGCCTCCTTCGCGCGGTCCGGCCCCAGCGTGACTGTGACGACCTCGCCCTGCCCGCGCTTCTCCTTGATCCGCAGCGCCTCCTCCACGGCGAACTCGTCGTAGGGCGAGACGATCCAGGTGATCCCCGTGGTGTCGATCCCCCGCGGGTCGGCGCCAACCTTGACCTGCGTGGCGGTATCCGGCACCTGCTTCACCAGGACGAGTATCTTCATACGCCGGGCCCCTCCTTACCGCTGCGGCGTCAGGGGGTCGTGGGCGGCTTGCCCAGGACCTCGTGCCGGACCGTGTTCTTGCCGCCGTACTTGCCAGAATACATCAGACTGTCCGCCACTCTGATCAGCTCATCGGCCGAATCCGGCGGTTCCCGGCACGTCACCATGCCCATGCTGAACGTGACGGGCCACCCGCGTTGCCGCATGGCCTCCAAGAGGCTCGCGTGCACCTTCAGCATGACGACCTCGGCCGCGTCGTAGCCGGTTTCCGGCAGGAGGATGGCGAACTCGTCGCCGCCGATCCGGGCGATGACGTCACTCGTCCGGATCCGGCTTCGCATCGTCTCCGCGGCGATCCGCAGCACCGTGTCGCCGGTCCCGTGGCCGAACCGATCGTTCATCGCCTTGAAGTCGTCGATGTCGATGTAGCAGAGGCTGAACGGCCGCGGGTAGCGACGGACTCGGCCGAGCTCCGCATTCGCCACCTCGGCGAAGTGTCGGGCATTGGCGACCCCGGTCAGGTAATCGGTCCGCGCGAGCTGGTCCGCGCGCTCGAGGGCAGCCTTGAGGGCCGCCAGCATATAGACCAGGATGACCAGAAAGAAGGCGAACTGTGCGGTCACCGTTCCGTATGAGATGCCCGGATACGGGCCAGTCGGTCGCGCGCCCAGCCCCGCCGTGAACCAGACAACCGCGCTCGCCGTGGCGCCGGCGACCGCGGTCAGGATGCCCGCCCATTTCCCCGCAAACCACGCCACGAGGGCAACCGGCACCAGGTAGTAGATGAGGAACGACAGGTCCGGCGCCGTCAGGTAGTGGAGGAGCCCCGCCAGCGCGACGAGGACCAGGCCCAGCACGACCAGGGCCGCCTTGGACTGCCGGTCGAGATAGCGCAGGACGTTCATGACGACAGCTGGTCCGGCCTGGCGATGTCTCCTGCGGGTCTCAAGCGGGACGCTGGCGCCTCGCCGATGGCGCCACGAGGCTGGTGAACTCGGCAGGACGCCCACGAGAACCGCTGACATTCTAGCCGCCGCGCGCGCAGGAAGTCAAACCGACCGCCGTCGGCCCGAGCCGCGGCGATCGCCGCGGCCGGTGTCGTTGACGCCCTCGCCGCCCGGGCGTATCCTGTCGCGCACACATGCTCGAGGTCGCGAGCCTCCAGGTCGCCCACGGGGACGTCCAGGCGCTCTGGGGCGTCGATTTTGAAGTACCCCGGGGCCGCATCGTGACGCTTCTCGGCGCGAACGGGGCCGGCAAGACGACGACCCTCCGCGCCGTGTCCGGCCTCATCCGGCCGCGAAGCGGCGCGATCCGCTTCGAGGGTCGCGACGTGACAGGACTCGCCCCCCACGCGATCGTCGCGTTGGGGATCAGCCACATCCCCGAAGGGCGGCGGCTCTGGCCCGGGATGACCGTTCGCGAGAATCTCGAGCTGGGCGCGTTCCCCGTGGGGGCGCGCCAGAAGCTCGGGGAGAGCCTCGAGTGGGTCTGCCGCCTCTTCCCGCTCCTGGCGGAGCGCCAGGGGCAGCTCGCCGGCACGCTCTCCGGGGGCGAGCAGCAGATGCTGGCGATCGGGCGCGCGCTCATGGCCCGCCCGCGGCTCCTCCTGCTGGACGAGCCGTCCCTCGGCCTCGCCCCGCTCGTGGCCGCCCAGCTCTTCCAGGCGATCGTGGCGATCAACCGGGACGGCGTCACCGTGCTCCTGGTCGAGCAGAACGTCCACCAGGCCCTCCAGATCGCGCACTACGGCTACGTCCTCGAGACCGGGCGGATCGTGACGGCCGGCCCCGCGCAGGCCCTGCTCGAGGATCCGTACATCAAAGAAGCCTATCTCGGCCTGTGAATCTCCGGGCGCTGGTGGCGGCGCTCGACCATCCCGACGCCCGCGCCCTGGATCCGGACCACCTGGCGCAGCTCCGGGCCGCGCTCCCCGAGGCCTCGGCCGGCACCGCGGCCGGGCAGCCCTCCCTCATGCGAGGCGACCGGCCGCTCGGCGTCTTGCGGCCCTACGGCTCGATCACGCTCTACCTGCCGGGCCCCGTGCCCCTTCGCCACCGGTTGCTCGACCTGGACCGCGGCAGGCACGTGACGGTCGCCATCCGGCGGGGGCGCGCCGCGGAGTTCCGCGAGGCGTGGGTGCGCAACGTGGACGGGGCGTCGCTCGGCATCCTCCCGGGTGACGCCAGGCACCCGCTCTGGGGCCCGTCCGACCGGATCGCCCGGCTCTCCCGGCCGGGTGGGCCCCCCGAAGTCCTCACGGTCTGCGGCACGGTCGATTGGGACAGCATCGCCGCGATCCCGCCGCTGGCTGACCCCACCCGGCTCCCGCCCGGGGCCGGCACCTCGATCCTCAACGCGCTCGCGTCACTCGCGCTCGATCAAGGGGCAGGACCTCTCCGCTACCGCGGGCCGTACGTCACGGAGCAGCTCTTCTGGGCGCTCGCCGAGTGCTTCCGGTTCGACCCGGGGGCACCCGACGCGCTCCAGACCTTCCTCGAGGGAGCCGAGGCGGCGTTCGCCGCCGGCGAGCTCCGCGAGGTGCCGCTCGACTGGACGCCGGCGCCGCACGAGCGGCTGTTCCTCGAGGACGGCCTCTACGTCCAGCTCCGCGAGGGCGCCGAGAAGGTCTCTTGGGAGGGGCGGGCCTACTACCGAACCGACTGGCAGGGGCTCACGCGGCGGGAGCACCGGGTCGTCCGCCGGGTCACGACGCCGGACGGCCAGGCGCGCTTCGTCGCCTCCCTCCAGGCGCTCGGCCGCCTGCTCGAGGACCACCTGGTCTTCGACGAGCGCGGCCAGCTCCTCGCGCGTCCCGCCCTCGAAGCTCCCGCGCCCGAGGCCCACCCCGACGTCCGCCTGCCTGCGATCTGGCAGGAGACGCTGGGCCTGCTCCTCCCGCTCGAGGCGACCCCGCTCCTTCAGACGGCGATCGACGCCGTCTGGCCATCGCTTGACATCGTCTGGGGCACCGTGCCGCGCGACCTCGTCGAGGTGCGCGGCAACACCCTCCGGCTGTCGGGCGTCCTGGCGCGCGCCTACGTCACCGAGCGCGCCGCGCTCGCGGCTCGGGCGCGGCGCGGCCTCGCGCACCGCCTCGTCCGCGACGTGCTGGGCCTGGTCGGGCCTCCGGTTCGGCGCGCGGCGGCCGCGTGGCTCGAGGCGGAGCCCCCGGCCCGCCAGCAGGCGCTCCTCGAGGCGGCGTCCGCGGCCGATCGCCGCGCTCTCGCCGCCGAGGCCGCCACGCGGCTCGGGCCCCTCCTCGACGCCCTCGCCGCCGGCGAGGCGCTCCCCGATGAGTCCACGGTCCCCGGGCAGGCCGGAGACAAGCCCCCGACGCCGACGTCCGAACCAACGGGAAGATGCTAGACTCCTTGAAGCGCCAAGCTCGTGGCGAATGAGTCAAGTTTCATCGCTCACCCGCCTCGCGCCGTGGCCGAGACCCGAGCAGCCCTAGGACGCAGGGAGGCGGCGCGCCGAGGCGTATCCCGCATACGTTGAGGCCCGCCGACGCCCGAGGACGCCCAGAGGCCGGGACGGCCGCGCGGCCGCAGGCCGTGCGCGTCCCGGCCGAGATGGTCGATGCGACGGGGATCGGCCACGGCGCTAGACTTTGATGGCGGCCGAGCGGAAAGGTCGCGAGGGGATGCCGGAAGACCCGCCGGGCTTCGAGCCGGACCCGGTCATCGAAGCGTACAAGAGGGATGTGGACCGCACCCTGATCCGGGAGAATCTCAAGCGCTCCGTGGAAGAACGATTCCTCAATCTCATGCAGCTCCAGCGGCTCGCCGAGGAGCTCCGCCGGGCCGGTCGGGACGTCGCCGCACCGTGACAGATTTCGCTGCGCTCTTTCGGTGTCTTGCCCAAGCTGGCGTCGAGTACATCGTCGTGGGCGGGGCGGCAGCGACGGCGCACGGCTCCGCCAGACTGACGCAGGACCTCGACGTGGTCTATCGACGGTCCGAGGACAACGTGCGCCGGCTCGTCTCGGCCCTCGCCCCGCACAAGCCGTACCTTCGCGGGGCTCCGCCGGGCTTGCCGTTTCAGTGGGACACGCGAACGATTCGACGAGGGCTGAACTTCGCCCTCACCACGGAGGTCGGGGCGATCGACCTCTTGGGCGAGATCACGGGCGGCGGCACGTACGAAGACCTGCTCCCCCATTGCGTCAGCATCAAGTTGTTCGGGATCACCTGCCAGTGCCTCGGTCTGGCGCGGCTCATCCAGGTCAAGCGCGCCGCCGGGCGTCCCCGGGACCTGGATGCGATCGCCGAGCTCGAAGCCATCCTGGAGGAGACCGCTCGAGGCGAGAGGTGAGGGCGGGCCGGCCCGGGCTCACGCCCGGAGCGCACGCCAGAGTTTCTCCGGGGTGAGCGGCATGTCGAGGTGGGTGATCCCGAAGGGGGCGAGCGCGTCGATCACCGCGTTGACGATCGCCGGCGGCACCGCGATGCACCCCGCCTCGCCGATCCCCTTGGCGCCCAGCGGGTTGCGGGGGGACGGCGTGACCGTCTTCAGAAGACGCGGCAGCGGGACGTCGTCCGCCTTGGGGACGGCGTAGTCCATCAGGGTCCCGGTGAGGAGCTGCCCCGCGGGGTCGTAGACGACCTGCTCCAGGAGGACCTGGCCGAATCCCTGGGCGAACCCGCCGTGGAGCTGCCCTTCGGCCAGGAGCGGGTTGACGATCGTGCCGCCGTCGTCGACCCACACGAGATCCTCGAGCGTGATCTTCCCCGTCTCCCGGTCGACCCGCACGACCGCGACGACGCTGCCGAAGCTCCACATCTCCCCCTCGGCCTGGAAGAAGACCGTGGCGTCGAGTCCGGGAGGGATGCCGGGGACCGGAACGCGGCCCCGGTACGCGACCTCGGCCACCTGCGTCCAGCTCACCTGGCGCCCCGGCACGCCCACGACTTCGAAGCCGCCGGGAACGGGGAGGACGTCCTCCGGCGCGGCCTCCAGGAGGGCGGCGGCGATCCGCTTCCCCTTCTCCCGCACCTCGATGGCCGCGGTGGCGAGGGCGCCGCCGCCCAGCGCGACGCTGCGGCTCCCGAAGGTCCCGAAGCCCTGGGGCGCGGCGTGCGTATCGCCGTGGCGGACCGCGACCTCTTCGGGGCTCACGCCGAGGAAGTCGGCCACCACCTGGGCGAAGGTGGTCTCGTGCCCCTGGCCGTGGGGGCTCGAGCCGGTGACCGCGGTGACCGCGCCCGTCCGCTCGACCCGGACGCTGCCGCTCTCCCAGCCGAGGCCGCTCGGCTCGACGTAGCACGCGAGCCCGATCCCGAGAATCTCGCCGCGCGCGCGCGCGGCGGCCTGTTCCTCCCGGAGGCGGCGGTAGCCGGCGACCTCCAGCGCCCGGTCGAGCGCCTGCTCGTAGTTCCCCGAGTCGTAGACCTGGCCCGTGGCGGTCTTGAACGGGAAGCGGTCGGGCGGGATGAAGTTCCGCCGGCGGAGTTCCGCCGGGTCCATGCCGAGCGCCCGGGCGGCCTCGTCCACGAGGCGCTCGATCAGGAACGCGGCCTCCGGCCGCCCCGCGCCGCGATAGGCGCCGATGGGCGCGGTGGTCGTGAACGCCCCCGAGGTCTCGATCTGGCAGGCCGGGATCACGTACGCCCCGGGCAGGAGGCGCGCGTGGTTCCAGGGCGAGACGCCCGCACTGTTCGCCAGCGAGCTGCCGAGCGGATAGAGGACGCGGCC
>CAZDYT010000217.1:0-6624 GCA_964509395.1 uncultured bacterium | reverse complement strand
ATGGGCGAGGGCCGAGGACGCCGGGATGCGACGGTCATCGGCCACGGCGCTAGAAGGGGAGCAGGGTCCCCGTCGCGTCGAAGGCGAGCGGCGCAGGGTCGCTCATCTGCTGGAGGTCGTCGCGCTTCGCGACCTCGGGGAGAAAGGCCTCCGACACTTCCACCTCGGCGAGGCGCAGGGTGTTCTTGACGCGCACCACACGCGCGTCATCGACCCGGTCGAGGCCGAGGCAGGACAGCGCGACGGCGATCGCGTCTCGGTCGGTCTCGAGGACCGGGGGGAGCTTCGCCGCGTCCGGCGCGCAGGCCGTGAGGGCGTTGATGTGCGTCGCGTTCCAGTCGATCTTGCTCGCGAGCCGGCGCGTCGTGAAGTTGGCGTTGCCGATCCCGACCGCGTTCCCGGAGGTGTGGGGGGTGAGGTCGCACACCACGATGAACGTGATCTTCGGGTTCGGGAACTGGGGCTCGAAGAAGGTGCCGTGCCGGCCGATGATGTTCGAGTCCATGCCGGCACCCGAGATGTCCTTGCCCATTTCGTCCGCGATCAGCAGGTCGATCGGGTCGAACGGCAACCGCGCCATCCACGCCTTCGCCTCACGCAGGAGGGCCCGCTCCCCCGCCTCCATGTCCGCGGCGAGGAGCGCCTGCACCTTGGCCGTCTCGTCGTAGCCGTTCTCGACGATCCCGAGCCCGAACGCGATCCGCGCCTTCCGGAGCATCTCCCGCCCCACGTTGGTGATGACGGTCTGGTACCCGTGGCGGATGTTCGCCCGGTGCGCCTGGATCGCGCCCCGGTGCTTGCCGAGGCCGATCGTTATCATCTTGAAGAGGCCCGACTCCATCTCGCCCTTGAAGTCCGTGTGGGGCTTGACCCGATTGATGACCCCGATCCAGTCCGCCTCGGCGGCGTACCGGTCGAGCCACACGGGCAAGCCGAGCGTCTCGCCGACCTGCACGACGTCCATCGTCGCGCGGATCGGGCAGCCCATGGTCGCCTCGGTGATCCCGTAGTGCTCCAGCACGGACCGCTGCCCTTCGACCGTGCCACCCCCGTGACTGCCCATCGCCGGGAAGATGAAGGGCTTGGCGCCCAGGCGCTTCATGACGTCCGCACAGGCACGCGCGACCACGTCGAGGTTGACGATCCCGCGACTGCCCACCGCCAGGGCGACGCTCTGACCCGTCCTGATGGGGAGGGGGAGGGAGCTCAGGATCTCCTGGACGGCGCCGGCCACGTCGTGGAGCATGGGGCCGGGGAACCGTTGCTTCAGACGGACCATGCGAGGAAAGCTCGAGGCGCGCGGAACGCTCATAGGACCCTCCTCGGGTCGAGTCTAGCCGGCCGCCTCACGGGTGTCAAAGGCTTTGCCCGGGCTTCGGCACGCGCGCCGTGCGGCCACGCCGGGCCGACGGCGGGGGTCCCCGGGGGCTCGGAGGCCGGCGCGACGGGGGTCTCACCCTTTGACGGCCGCTGACACGAGGCTGCGGGTCGGGCAGCGACGGAAGACGCAGTAGAAGCGAACGGGTGGCATCGGCGCAAGCCGAGGGACCGCCGGCCAGCGGGCGGTCCCGGCGGCCCGGCAGGGGGCCCGGAAAAATCGCCACTTTCGCCTTGACTTGGTCGGCGGACTGCTCCTAAGATAACCCACTTCCCGTGCCTGGAGGCCTGTGGTCATCCACACTTGCTCGCGTCACCCCGGTGCCCGGCTGGGCGTCTTGGCCCTCGCCGCCCTTCCTCTCCTCGCGGGCTGCTCCCTCTTCGGCAGCCGCCCGGAGACCCTGCCGCCCGCGGCCAAGCTCTACGAGGATGGGGAGCGAGAGATCCTCAAGGGGCGCTACGACGCCGCGCGGGACTCCCTCCAGAAGGTCGTCGAGCGCCACCCGGATTCGGACCTCGTCCCGCAGGCGCGCTTTCTCCTCGGCGAGAGCTACTACCGCGAGCGGGAGTATGACAAGGCGATCCGGGAGCTCGAGGCCTTCATGAGCCTCTACCCCGGGCACCCCATCGCCGACTTCGCCCAGTACCGCCTTGCGCGGAGCTACCTCGACAACATGCCCGCCCTCGAGCGCGACCAGGCGGTCACGGCCAAAGCGCTCGCCGAGTTCCAGAAGCTCGTCAAGCAGTACCCGGAGAGCCGGTACGCTCCCGACGCGATCGCCAAGATCGAGGCGTGCCGCCTGCGGCTGGCCCAGAAGGAGCTCTGGATCGCCGACTACTATGTCCGGCAGGGAAACCTGCTGGCGGCCCTCCGGCGCTACGACATGATCCTGAAGGAGTACGGCCGCACGGCCGTGGCCCCGCAGGCGCTCTTTCAGAAGGCCGACGCCCTGGCGCGGCTCGACCGCACCGAGGAGGCGGCCAGCACGCTGCGTCGGCTCGTCGACGAGTTCCCGGCGAGCGAGTGGGCCCGGCGCGCCCGCCAACGCCAGACCTCAGCCATCACCCCATAGGGGCAGGTTCACAGGAGCCCCGCATGCACGACATCGTCGACCTCCGCTCCGATACGCTCACCACCCCGACGCCCGAGATGCGCGCCGCCATGGCCGCGGCGGACGTGGGTGACGACGTGTGGGAGGAAGACCCGACCGTGAAGCGGCTCGAGGCACGCGCGGCCGAGCGCTTCGGCAAGGAAGCCGGCCTCTTCGTCGCCTCCGGGACGATGGGCAACCAGGTCGCGATCCTCACCCACACCCAGCCCGGGCAGGAGGTCGTCGCGGACGCCGACGCCCACGTCGTGAGGGCCGAGGTCGGGGGGATCGCCCGCCTCGCGCTCTGCCAGACCGTGCCGCTCCCGACCGAGCGGGGGCTCCCCAGCCCGGATCAGGTGCGCGGGGCGATCCGCCCGAAGGACATCCACGTCCCCCCTACGGGGCTGCTCTGTCTCGAGAACACGCACAACCGGCACAGCGGCGTCGCCTTCACGCCGGAGGAGATCGGTGCCGTGGCGGGCGTCGCCCGAGCGCACGGGATCCCGGTCCACCTCGACGGCGCGCGCATCTTCAACGCCTGCGTCGCCCTCCGGCGCGACGCGCGGGAGTACGGCGCCGTGGCGGACACGGTGCAGTTCTGCCTCTCGAAGGGCTTGAGCGCCCCCGTCGGCTCCCTGATCGTCGGACCGCGAGAGTTCATCACCCGCGCCCGCCGTATGCGGAAGCTCCTCGGCGGCGGGATGCGGCAGGTCGGCGTGCTGGCGGCCGCCGGGCTCATCGCGCTGGACAAGATGGTGGAGCGGCTCGCCGAGGACCACGCGAACGCCCGCCGCCTCGCCGAGGGGCTGGCCGGGCTCCCGCACATCAAGATCGACCTCTCACGCGTCCAGACCAACATCGTGATCTTCCACGTGGACCGACCCGGGGGGACCGCCGAACTCGTCGAGGGCAGCAAGGCCCGGAAGGTCAAGATCCACGCCATCGGGCCCGCCTCGATCCGCTGCGTGACCCACAAGGACGTGGACACGGAGGACGTCGACCGCGCGATCGCCGCCATCCGCGAGATCGCCGGGGAGTGGTAAAGGGAGCACTCATGGGCGAGCGGCTACTCGAGGTCAAGGGGCTCAAGACCTACTTCTACACGGACGAGGGCGTGGTCCGGGCGGTCGACGGGATCGACCTGCACATCGACAAGGGCGAGACGCTCGGCGTGGTGGGCGAGTCGGGGTGCGGCAAGACCGTGACCGCCCTCTCCATCATGAAGCTGATTCCCATGCCGCCGGGGCGCATCGTCGAGGGGCAGATCCTGTGGGAGGGGCGGAACCTGGTCCCCTTCTCCCCGCACCAGATCCGGAAGGTGCGGGGGAAGGAAATCGCGATGGTCTTCCAGGAGCCGATGACCTCCCTGAACCCCGTGTTCACCATCGGCGAGCAGATCGCCGAGGCGATCCGGCTCCACGAGGGGCTCGGCCGACGCGGCGCCATGGAGAAGACCATCGAGATGCTCAAGCTCGTCCACATCCCGAACCCGGAGCGGCGCGTGAAGGAGTACCCGCATCAGCTCTCGGGCGGGATGCGGCAACGGGTCATGATCGCGATGGCCCTCTCCTGCAACCCGAAGCTCCTCATCGCCGACGAGCCTACCACGGCACTCGACGTCACCATTCAGGCGCAGATCCTGGATCTCCTCAACGAGCTGAAGGCGAAGCTCGGGATGGCCGTCATGCTCATCACGCACGACATGGGCGTGATCGCCGAGACGGCCCAGCGCGTCATGGTCATGTACGCCGCGAAGGTTGTCGAGGAGGCGCCCGTCAAGGATCTGTTCAAGGAGCCCCTGCACCCCTACACGCAGGGCCTCCTCCGCTCGATCCCGCGGATCGACATCGCGGCGACCAAGAAGCAGCGCCTCGAGGCCATCCCCGGCGTGGTACCGAACCTGCTCGAGGTGCCGCCGGGCTGCCGGTTCGCCCCGCGGTGCCAGTTCGTCAAGCCCATGTACATGGAGAAGGAGCCGCCGCTCAAGGAAGTCCGGCCGGGCCACAAGGTGGCGTGCTGGCTGTACTGACCACGAGGAGCCGCCCATGGCTGAGCCACTCGTCCGCGTCAAGAGCTTGGTCAAGTACTTCCCGATCAAGGGCGGCCTGTTCTCCCGCGAGGTCGCCCGCGTCCACGCGGTGGACGGCCTCTCGTTCGAGATCCACCGCGGCGACACGCTCGGGCTCGTCGGCGAGTCCGGGTGCGGCAAGTCCACGACCGGGCGGTGCATCCTACGGCTCATCGAGCCGACCTCCGGCGAGGTCTGGTTCGAGGGGAAGAACGTCACGACGCTCGACAAGCGCTCGCTGCGCGCGCTCCGGCGCGACATGCAGATCATCTTCCAGGACCCCTACGCCTCCCTGAACCCGCGCATGACGGTCGGCTCGATCGTGGGCGAGGCGCTCATCATTCACAAGCTCGCGAAGGGTAAGACCGAGCGCGAGGAGAAGGTGGCGCATCTCCTCGAGACGGTGGGACTCCACGCCGACCACATGCGGCGCTACCCCCACGAGTTCTCGGGCGGCCAGCGCCAGCGGATCGGGATCGCCCGCGCCCTCGCCGTCTCGCCGAAGTTCATCGTGGCGGACGAGCCGGTCTCGGCCCTCGACGTCTCGATCCAGGCGCAGATCATCAACCTCCTGGAGGACCTCCAGAAGCAGTTCAACCTGACGTATCTCTTCATCGCCCACGACCTCTCCGTCATCGAGCACATCTCGACGCACGTCGCCGTGATGTATCTCGGAAAGATCGTCGAGATCGCGCCCGCGAAGGAGCTCTACACGAACCCGCGACACCCCTACACCGAGGCGCTGCTCTCCGCCGTCCCGATCCCGGACCCGGAGGTGAAGCGCCAGCGCATCCTCCTCGAGGGCGACGTCCCGAGCCCCATCCGGCCCCCGTCGGGGTGCCGCTTCCACACGCGCTGCCCGATCCGGCAGTTCCCGATCTGTGCGGAGCGGGAGCCGCTGCTCAAGGAAGGGCAGACGACCCACTGGGTGTCCTGCCACTTCCGCGACTAGCGGGGCAGGACCGCCGAATTTCGCATAGGGCCCCCGCACCTCGACGACCCGGGCTCGGGGCCCCGGCCGGCTCATGGGCGCCGTCACCGATCTGAAGACGCGCCGCATCAGTCTCGACAGCATTCGGGACGCCGCCGCTGCGGTGTACGACGTGGCCGTGCGGACGCCGCTCGTGCGCCTGGACCTCCCGGGAGAGTCCGGCCGGACCACGGTGGCCGGAGCCCGACCGCTCGAGCTCTACCTCAAGCTCGAGACCCTGCAGCCGATCGGCTCGTTCAAGATCCGGGGCGCCTATAACGCCATCCGGCAGCTTTCGCCGCGCGAGCTCCAGGAGGGCGTCTGGACGGTGAGCGCCGGCAACGCGGCCCAGGGCGTGGCGCTGGCCGCCCGCAAGGTCGGGGCCGCGTGCTCGGTGATGGTCATGGACACGGCGCCGGAAACCAAGCTGCGCGCCATCGAGCGGCTCGGGGCCACCATCGTCAAAGCCAGTTACGATGAATGCTGGCGGACGGTCGAGACCCACCGCTCCGATCGGATGCCGGGAACCTTCGTCCATCCGTTCGACGACGACCGCTTCATCAGCGGCAACGGCACCATCGGGCTGGAAATCGCGGAAGACCTGCCGGACGTCGACGCGGTCGTGGCGCCGCTCGGCGGCGGGGGGCTCCTGTCCGGTATCGCCTGCGCGCTCGGGGCGCTGAGCCCGCGCGCGAAGGTGTACGCGGCCGAGCCGGAGACTGCCGCGCCCTTCGCCACCTCGGTCGAGGCCGGCCAGGCGAGCTACTTCCCCGGCTGGCGGCCCTCGTTCGTGGATGGCGCGGGTGGAAAGTCGGTGCTGCCCTCGATGTGGCCGCTCCTCTCGCAGCTGCTCGCGGGATCGATCGTGGTCTCGCTCGACGAGGTCGGGCGGGCGATGCGGGAGGTGGCCGAGGGGGTGCACGTCGTCGCGGAAGGCGCAGCAGGCTGCGCCGTGGCGGCGGCCTTGACAGGTCGGGCGGGCTCGGGGAAAGTGGTGGCCGTCGTCTCTGGCGGCAACATCGATCTCTCGACGTTCGCGTCCGTCGTGGGCGCCCGCCCGCCCACCTAGGTCACCCGGAGGGGGGCTCCGCCCCCCTTCCGGACCTCCCCCGAGGAGG
>CAZDYT010000216.1:0-6686 GCA_964509395.1 uncultured bacterium | reverse complement strand
GCACGGGGTGAAGTCCAGGGCGGGCGGCGACTGATACAATGAGCACCGTGAACGAGTTCTTCGACCAGCTCGATCAGCTGCGCCGCGTCGAGGGCCGCGCGGCGCTGGCTACCCTCGTCAGCACGCGTGGCACGACTCCCCGTAAAGAAGGGGCCAAGATGTGGGTCGGCGAGGGTGGGCGGATCCTCGGCTCGGTGACGATCGGCGGCTGCGTCGACGCGCAGGTCATGGCCGAGGCGGAGGACGTGCTCGAGGAGGCCGCCCCGCGGCTTCTGGAGCTGTCGCTCGGTGACGAGGACGCCTGGGAGATCGGGCTGACCTGTGGCGGAACGATCGAGGTGTTCCTCGAGCCCGTCGCGCTCGGCCCCCAGGACAAGGTCACGGAAGGCGCGCTGCCGCTCTACGAGACGCTCCGGGCCCACGTCGCCGGCGGACGCGCCGGCGCCCTCCTGACGCGGATGGATCCGCCTCAGGCCGGCGCGAAGCTCCTCGTCCTCGACGACGGCCGGCGCGTCGGCACCCTCGGGGATCCGGCGCTCGATGACGCGGCCGCCGCCCTCGCCCAGGACGGCTTCGCCGGCAGCGCCTCGCGCACGGTGGCGCTCGGGCCCGGAGATCAGGTCCGGTGCTTCCTCGAGATCCACATGCCCCCGCCCACGCTCCTCGTCGTCGGGGCGGGACACGTCGCGATGCCGCTCGTGGGCCTTGCGAAGACCCTCGGCTTCCGCACCGTCGTCGTGGACGGGCGGCCGCGCCTGGCCACGCGCGAGCGCTTCCCCGAGGCCGATGAGCTGATCGTCGGCATCCCGTCGGAGGCGGCGCGCCGGGTGCCACTCCTGCCTTCGACGGCGGTCGTGTTGGTGGCCCACGACTACAAGTACGACCTCCCGGTGCTCCGCCACGTCCTCTCGACGCCGGCCGGGTACGTCGGGATGCTCGGGAGCCGGCGCCGCGGCGAGGGGATCGTGAAGCTCCTGCGCGAGGAAGGGGTGCCGGAAGATCACCTCGCGCGGCTCCGGGTGCCCATCGGCCTCGACCTCGGAGCCCGGACCGCACCGGAAATCGCGCTCGCGATCCTGGCGGAGCTCGTCGCGGCGCGCTACGGCGGGACGGGACGGCCGCTCGCCCTCGAGAAGGGCGGGCGCTTGGGTCCCGCGGCGGCCGGCCCGCGCCAGGACGAGCCCGTCGCGCTCGGCAGGGGCGACGCGTGAAGGCGCACGCGATCGTCCCGGCGCAAGTCGACGTCGAGCGACTGGTCGGCCTGGTGCTCTGTCACGACGTTCACGATGGGAGCGGGAGGCCCGCCGTCCGCAAGGGCGCCATTCTGGATCGGGCCGCCGCCCGGCGACTCGTCGAGGTCGCCTCGGGTGAGGTGCACCTCGTCGAGATGGAGCCGGGGGACCTCCACGAGGACCCGGCGGGCGAGCGGCTGGCGGCGGCCGTGGCGGGGCCGGGCGTCCGGACCCGCGAGGCGGCGGGCGGGCAGTGGGCCCTCGTGTCGGAGCGCCGCGGGCTCTTGAGCGTGCGTGCGGAGGCGCTGGCCGTCGTCAACGCCCTCGAGGGCGTGTCGGTCTACACGCTCTACGACGGCCAGGTGGTGGGCGCCGGCGAGGCTGTCGCGAGAGCCAAGGTGACCCCGCTCGTCATCCCCGAGGCGATCGTCCGGGACGCGGAGACCCGCTGCCGCGCGGCCGGCGGGCTGGTCGCGATGCGGGCGTTCCAGCCGCTGACCGTCGCGGCCGTGGCCCCCGCGAGCCTCGAGCCCAGGGCGCGCGTGCGGTTCGAGGCGGCGCTCCGAGAGAAACTCGCCTGGTTCGGGACCAGCCTGGGCCGCCTCGACTTCGTGGAGGATGATCCGACCGCGCTCGCGCGGGCGGTGGAGCGAGACCTCGCGAGCGACGCGGACATCATCGTGGCGGCCGGCGCCAACGCCCTCGACCCGCTGGATCCCATCTTCGCGGCGCTCGAGCGCCTCGACGCGCGGTTCGTGCGCCGGGGCGTGCCGGCTCACCCGGGAAGCCTTCTCTGGTTCGCCTACGTCGGACAGACCCCGGTGCTCGGCATGCCCTCCTGCGGGATGTTCTCCCAGGCCACTCTGTTCGACCTTCTCCTCCCGCGGCTTTTTGCCGGAGACGCGATCGGCCCCGTCGAGCTGGCGGCCTACGGCCACGGCGGACTCCTCGGCCGCGAGATGGCCTTCCGCTTCCCACCCTACCGCGCTGGTCAGGACCGCGGCACCCTGCCGGAATAGCTGAGCCCCCGGCGACTGGTCCGACTCGGCGCCAACCGAGTCCCGTCCCGCAACCCGGGCATACGCTCGCCGCCGTCCGGCGGTGGATCGGCCCGATTCGCTGCCACGTAAATCCGCTTGCCGGTTGACCGAACGGGCTCCGTGTGCTACGGTGGCCGCGTGGGGAAGCTCTACAGCGACGTCATCCTCGACCGCTTCAAGCACCCCCGGTACCTGGGCGAGCTCGACGCGCCCGACGCGACGTACGAAGACGTGAACCCGCTCTGCGGGGACCGCGTCCGCATCGAGCTCCGCCTCGACGGCGGGCCCACCGCGGAGATCGAAGCCGTCCGCTACCGGGGCGACGCGTGCGCGATTGCCCTGGCCGCGGCCGACCTGCTGGCGGAAATGGTCCAGGGGCGGCCCGCCCGGGAGGCCGGACGCGTCGAGCGGGACACCCTCCTGGCCGCGCTTCGCGCCGACATCCGGCCGTCCCGCCTGCGGTGCGTCACGCTCCCGCTCGACGTGCTCCGGGCCGCGCTCAAGAGGGTGGAGGTCGCGCGGTGACGCTCGGCGACCGGGTCCGCGCCGACTTTCCGATCCTCCAGCGGACCATCGACGGGCGACCGCTCGTCTACCTCGACTCGGCCGCCACGGCGCAGAAGCCGCGGTGGGTCCTCGACGCCGTTCGGGCCTACTACGAGCGCTCGAACGCGAACGTGCACCGCTCCATCCATACGCTCGGCGAAGAGGCGACCGAGCTCTTCGAGGCGGCCCGCGACCGGGTTCGCGGCTTCATCGGGGCGCGCCACCGGGAGGAGATCATCTTCACGAAGGGGACGACCGAAGCCATCAACCTGGTCGCCCACACCTGGGCCCGGCGTGCTCTCGACAAAGGGGACGAGGTCCTGCTCACCGAGATGGAGCACCACTCGAACCTCGTCCCGTGGCTCCTCCTGGCCCGTGAGCGCGGGCTCCGGCTGCGCTACATCCCGGTGACGGAGGAAGGCCTCCTCGACCTGGATGCCCTCGACCGCCTGCTCGGGCGGCACACGCGCCTGGTGGCGCTGACGCACGTCTCGAACGTCCTCGGCACCGTGAACCCGGTGGCCGAGATCGTCCAGCGGGCCCAGGCCGCTGGCGCGCGCGTCCTCGTGGATGGAGCCCAGGCGGTGCCCCACCTCCCGGTGGATGTCACGGCCCTGGGCGTCGACTTCTACGGCTTCTCGGGTCACAAGATGGGCGCCCCGACGGGAATCGGCGTGCTCTACGGCCGGCGCGAGATCCTCGAGCCGCTCGAGCCGGCGTTCGGCGGCAGCGAGATCATCAAGGAGGTCTGGCTCGACCGCGTGACCTGGAACGACCTGCCGTGGCGCTTCGAGCCCGGGACGCCGCCGATCGCGGGCGCGGTCGGACTGGGGGCGGCGGTCGAGTACATGGAGCGCCTCGGCTGGGAGGCGATCCGGGCCCACGAGGCCGACCTGACGCGGGAGGCGCTGGCGCGGCTCGCCGAGGTCGAGGACCTCCAGCTCTACGGGCCGCGGGACCCTGAGACCCGCGTCGGCGTCGTCTCGTTCAACCTGCCCGGCGTTCACCCGCACGACCTGGCGGCGGCACTCGACGCCGAGGGGGTGGCCGTGCGGGCCGGTCACCACTGCGCCCAGCCGCTCGTGCGGCGGCTCGGGGTGGTCGGGACGACGCGGGCGAGCTTCGCCGTCTACACGACGCATGCGGACATCGACGCGCTCGTGGGGGCGCTCCGCCGGGCCCACGAGACCCTCGGCGTGGGCCGGCTGCGCCCCTCTGCTCGGTGACCGGCGGCGCCCGCAGGGCGCACGCAGCTTCCACCCACCACAAAGGGAGGCGTCCATGAAGCGAGTCACGGCCTGGGCAGTGATCGGCGGGATGCTGGGTGCGCTTCTCCTGACACAGGTCGCGGCGGCGGAGCCCCTCAAGATCCGGTACTCGATCTGGGTCGGCTACGGGCCGCTGTTCATCGCGAAGGAAAAGGGCTTCTTCAAGGAGGAGAAGGTCGACGTCGACCTGGTGAACATCGAGGATCCGAAGGAAGGCTTCTTCGCGATGGCGGCGGAACGGCTCGAGGGGGTCGTGTCCACCATCGACACCATGGTCCTCTACCTGAAGACGGGCAAAGAGTATCAGTACGTCCTCGCCCTCGACGACTCCGCGGGCGGCGACGGGATCGTCGCGCGGAAGGAGATCAAGTCGATCAGGGACCTGAAGGGGAAGAAGGTCGCCGTCAACGAGGGCTCGGTTTCCCAGTTCTTCTTGAACGTGCTTTTGAAGGAAGCCGGGGTGAGCCAGAAGGATCTGGACATCGTGAACATGAAGCAAGGCGACGCGGGTGCGGCGTTCGTCGCCGAGAAGGTGGACGCGGCCGTGACATGGGAGCCGTGGCTCTCCAAGGGCAAGGCCGCGCCGCACGGTCACATCCTCGTGGATTCCTCGAAGACGCCGGGGTTGATCACCGACGTGCTCATCTTCCGGCGTGAGGTGATTCAGAAGCGCGCGAAGGACATCCAGGGCCTGGTCAATGCCTGGAACAAGGCCGTGGCGTACTGGGAAAAGAACCCGGCGGAGGCGAACGAGATCATGGCCAAGGGCGTGGGCGACTGGCTCAAGGACCCGAAGGTCTTTGCGGACGTGCTGACCGGCGTGAAGTTCTACGACCACCAGGGCAACGTGAAGTTCTTCGGGACGCCCCAGAAGCCGGGGGACATGTACAAGGTCGTGCAGAACGCGCTGGATATCTGGGCCAGCTTCGGCAAGCTCCAGGCCAAGGGCGTGAAGCCGAGGGACCTGATCAACCACGCCTTCGTGAAGTAGCCGCCGCAGCTTTTTTCCCCTCTCCCGTCTAGGGGGTGAGGATCAGTGGAGCCCGCGCGCCGGCCCCTTCACTCCGGTCCTCTCCCCCGATGGGGGAGAGGGAGCACGGGCTGAGTCGTGGCGAGCTGGCTGAAGCCCAAGGAGCCGATCCCGTCGGCCGTCTACGCGGCGGCGAGCACCCTGACGGTGCTGGGGCTCGGGGGCGGCTGGGCCCTCCTGACCTACGGTGACCTGGTCCGCCCGGAGTTCCTCCCGGCGCCGCACCAGGTCCTCTGGAGCGCCGTCGAGCTCCTGAGCGATGGGACCCTGTGGACGCACATCCGCGCGTCCTGCTTCGTGATCTTCACCGGGTTTGCGCTCGCCTCGGTGCTCGCCGTCCCCCTGGGGATCCTGATGGGCTCGTTCTCCCTCGTCGAGGCGCTGATCGAGCCGGTGATCGGCTTTGTCCGCTACCTCCCGGTGAGCGCCATGATCCCGCTCCTGATCCTCTGGGTCGGGATCGACTACGAGGCGCGGGTCGCCGTGATCTTCATCGGCACGTTCTTCCAGCAGATGATCCTGATCGCCGACGTCTCCGCGCACGTCCCGCGCGACCTCCTGGACGTCTCCTACACGCTCGGCGCCGGGCGGGGACACGTCGTCTCCCGCGTCCTGATCCCGGCCACGCTCCCCGGCGTAATGGACACGCGTAGCATCACCTTGGGGTGGGCGTGGAAGTAACTGGAGGTGGCCGAGCTGGTGGCCGCGAACCGCGGGCTCGGGTACATGATCCTGAACTCGATGCGGGGACTCTTCACCGACCGGATCTTCGTGGGGATCATGGTCATCGGGCTCCTCGGCCTCATCACCGACCAGTGCTTCAAGGGCCTCCACCGCTGGCTCCTGCCCTGGTCCCCCAAGGCCGGCTGACGTCACCGCGTGGCCGGCACCCGGGGCGTGTGTTAGGCTCGTCCCATGGTCGACATGGACACGCTCGTTTCGCTCTGCAAGCGCCGGGGCTTCGTCTACCCGTCGAGCGAGATCTACGGGGGCCTGGGGTCCTCGTGGGATTACGGGCCCTTGGGCGTCGAGCTGAAGCGGAACATCCGGGCGCTCTGGTGGCGCGACGTCGTCCAGCGCCGGCGCGACGTCGTCGGGCTGGAGTCCGCGGTCCTCATGAACCCCCGGGTCTGGGAGACCAGCGGCCACCTGGAACGCTTCACCGACCCCCTGGTGGAGTGCCGCGCATGCAAGCGCCGGTTTCGTGCCGACCAGCTCGACGACCAACCGTGGACCCACTACTGCCCCGCCAAGAAGGACACCAAGTTCCAGATCCCCCGGGGCGAGCCGTGCGCGCACTGCGGGGCCCGCCGGACGCTCTGCCCCGAGTGCGGCAAGGGCGACCTCACCGAGCCGCGCCAGTTCAATCTCATGCTGAAAACCTTCCTGGGGCCCGTGGAGGACGCGGCGGCGGTGACGTACCTCCGCCCCGAGACCGCGCAGGGCATGTTCGTGAACTTCGACAACGTGCTCCAGGCGATGCGGCGAAAGCTCCCGTTCGGGATCGCCCAGGTCGGCAAGAGCTTCCGGAACGAGATCACGCCGGGGAACTTCATCTTCCGGACGCGCG
>CAZDYT010000215.1:0-6691 GCA_964509395.1 uncultured bacterium | reverse complement strand
CGCCCGGCGAGAGGCAAGGCTCGCTACCGGCCTGCCCGCTACGGCGTTGGCCGGGCTGGACTTTCACCAGCTGGATTCCTTCGAGAGGTTTCAGTCAGCTCATGTCCGACTTCCTCCTCTCCCAGGCTTGGCCTGGCGCGATAGCCCGTATTATTCGTGACCACCCGAGCTGGCCTCACGGCCGCGCGGGGCCTGCCGCGGCGACCAGCCCCACGGTGCTCGCTCCCGCACGAGCGCGGGGTGAGCGGCCCGGGTCACCCGGCAAAGGCATCCCGGCGGTGTGTCGCGGTGCGCTCCGCGCCGTGGGGCACCCCGTTCGCCGCGTCACCCGCGCGGCCGTCCCTGGTCTCGCGTGTGCTTTCACGCATAGGTCGGGCTAGGAGTCCGTCCCGGTGAGGAGGCATTCGCGAGATTCTCACAAGCGTGACCCGTCGTGCAAGCCAGTCTGGGCTGAGAACACTCGGCGAAAGAGGGACCCGAAAGGTACACTTATTCGTGATTGGCGCCTCGGGCAGCGGATCGGTGGGGTTGGACGGCATCTCAGGAGCGGGGAGGGCCTCATGGTGCGGTCTGTCGCGGCCTCGGGCCTGCGGCGAGTCCTCGCTCTGCTCGCGCGGCGGAACGAGGACGCCAAGGACCTGGAGATGGTGGCCCCGCGCCAGCAGCTTCAGCGACGAGCCGAACGCCGCGGCGCCGCCACGGGCGTGGGCCGGGCGCTCGGATGATCCTCCACCTCGCCACCCGCGCGCTCCTCGGCACGGTCTTCCTGGCGGCCGGGATTCCCAAGTCTCTCGACCACCAGGCGTTCGTGGTCGCGGTCGATGCCTACGCGCTCTTGCCCAGGGCCGTCGTGCCCCCGTTTGCCGCCGCCTTACCCTGGCTCGAGATCGCGATCGGGCTCTTCCTGCTCGTGGGCCTGTTCGTGCGGGTCGCTGGCGCGGCGAGCGCCGGCCTCGCGGCGATGTTCATCGTGGCGCTCGCCCAGGCCAAGGTGCGTGGCCTCGCGATCGACTGCGGCTGCTTCGGGGGCGGAGGCGCGGGGAGCGGCGTCACGTGGTGGGAGATCCTCCGCGACGTGCCGCTCCTCCTCGCGGGCGGCTTCCTGGCCTGGCGACCCCGCGGGCCGCTCCAGCTCGACCGGCAGCTCATGAGGGAGGCTGACGACCATGAGGAAGGTGAGCGCGTCCAACACGAGCCCGAAGACCGAGCGAGTCGAGCGGAGCGGAGCGCGCCGCCCCGGGGGAGCTGCTGAGGGCGGCGCCGCACGGCGGCGGACGCTCGTGATGTACGGCGTGCCGGCCGCGAGCCTGGCCATCATCGCCGGAGTTGCCATCGTCCTGACCGTCGGCCGGAGCGACGAGGGCCAGCCGTCCCCGGCCGGCGAGATCCAGGTCGGCGGCCCGGGGCGGGGCGAACCCCTCGCCGTGGGCCAGGCCGTCCCGAGCTTTTCCGCGCCCGGCCTCCGGGGCGGGCGGGTCTCCTGGGCGGACGCCCACGGCGCGCCCGCCGTGCTGGTCGTCTGGGCGTCGTGGTGCCCGCACTGCCAGCGCGAACTCCCGCTCGTGGGCCGCATCGCCCCCGATTTCCCCAAGGTCAAGGTCCTGACGGTGACGACGGCGATCGGCCTGCACCCCGGCCTCTCGCCGCAGGAGTTCTTCCGCGAGCAAGGCCTGACCTTCCCCGCCGCGGTCGACGACCGGCAGGGCACACTCGCGTCGGCGCTCGGCGTGCGGGCCTTCCCGACCACCTACTGGGTCGGCCCGGATGGCACGGTCACGCAGGTCACGCAAGGCGAGGTCGGCGAGGCCGCGCTCCGCGCCGCGTTCCGGGCGCTCGCGTCGACGGCGGGATGAGGGCGGATCGGCGGAGCCCGCTCGGCCGGCCGTGACGCAGCGGCTCTCACTCACGCTCGGGTTCCGCCGAGAGCTTGGGAGGCCTCAATGTTGCCCACCCACGGACGTTACGCGTACTCCAACATCACCAAGCGGCCCGACTACACGTGGCCCGGCGGCAAGCGACTCGCGGTCTACGTGGCCGTGAACATCGAGGTGTTCGGCTACGGCATGGGCAAGGGCTCGGCGATCGCGCCGCCCGACCAGGCGCAGAGTCACAGCGTCTACAGCTGGCGCGACTACGGCAACCGGGTCGGCATCTGGCGCCTCTTCGACCTGTTCGACGCCCTCGACATTCCAGTCGAGGCCCAGATGAACGCCGAGATCTACGATCTGTGCCCCGACATCCCGGCCAAGCTCCGAGCGCGCGGCGACGAGATCCTGGGGCACGGCCTGACGAACTCGGAGGAGCAGGGTCATCTGCGCGAGGACCTGGAGCGCGACTTGATCGAGCGCGCTACGGCCACGATCGAGCGTCACGAGGGTACGAGGCCCATCGGGTGGATGAGCCCGTGGTTGTCCAACAGCGCAGTGACCCCGGACCTCCTCAAGGAGGCCGGCTACCGCTACTTCATGGACTGGACGCTGGACGACCAACCGACCTGGATGCGGACACGCTCGGGTCCCATTCTCGCCATGCCCTACCCGATCGAGGTGAACGACAACCGCAGCATCGTCTGGTACCGCTACACGTCGGCCGAGTTCGCCGACATGATCATCGACCAGTTCGACGAGATGCTCGAGCAGTCGGCCCGACAACCCCTCGTCTGTCCGATTTCGCTCCACCCGTTCGTCACCGGGCGGCCGTACCGCCTCCGACAAGTGCGCCGAGCACTCCAGCACGTGATCGCGCATCGCGACCGCGTCTGGCTGACCCGGCCGCGCGACATCTGCGCCCACGTCGAGTCCTTGCCTCCGGGCGTCGTCCCGGGTGATGCGCGATGAGGGTTGAAGGAGGTCCGGCTCCACGACCGGGCCGTCGCGATCGCTGGTCGAAAGGAGGCGACGTGCTCACCCGCTTTTCTCGGAGCCGTGAGTCGCGCTCGGTGGCGCCTGCCCGGCTTGCTTCTTGTGGAACTGAACGAGCCCCACGATGTCCTGCCAGACGAGGCGGCCGATCGGGCCGGAGCTATACTGGGCGACCGCAATGGTCCGGTCGGGCTTGACCACGTAGCCGGTGGCGTGGAGGACCCCCCGCTTCTCCTCGTAGAACGCGCCGAGGGCCGCCGCCGTCTCCTTCAGCGGGAGGCCATACCCCACGGGGAACGTCAGCGCGTGCTCAGCCACGGTTTCCCTGGCCTTCTCCAGCGGATCCGTCGAGGCGGCCACGACCGTGATCCCTTCCTCCCGGAGCCGTTCCTGCGCCCTCTGGAACGCAGCCAACTGCTGCTTGCAGTACGGTCACCAGTGGGCGCGGTAGACGAGGAAGACGCCCCAACCGTCCCCGAACGCCTCGGGGAGACGCAGGCGTCCGTGGTTGACCGTCTCCATCGTGAAAGCCGGGAGCCTGTCGCCGCTGTCCAGGATGAACGATCCCTCTCTCGCCATTGCGATCTCCTTCCGGTCTCGATCTAGGTTTGATGGCGCCTGGTGACCCGGGGATGCTGGCAGCGGAGCGACGGCCACCTCTCCCACGAGCGGAACCTCTTCACTTTAACACTCTGGGCCGTTCCCGCTATTCCCGCGAGCCTCGGAAATCTCCCCAAGCGCGAGCGGGTCCCATTGACAGTGTCGCGCCGAAGCCACACAATCCCAGAGCGATGACGGACCATGAAAGGGTCACGAGAGCGTTCGTCGACACCGCCGACGGCCAGATCCACTACCGGACCGCGGGCCACGGCCAACCCCTGCTCCTCCTGCATCAGACGCCGCGCTCCTCCGACGAATACCGGGACGTCGTTCCGATCCTCGCCAGGGAGTTCCGGGTCATCGCGATGGACACGATCGGCTACGGGGACTCCTACAAGCCGGAGAAAGCCTGCTCGATCGAAGATTACGCGAAGGGCGCAGTCGACCTGCTGGACGGGCTCGGGGTCCGGCGCACGGCGGTCGTGGGGCACCACACCGGCGCCGTGATCGGGATCGAGCTGGCGGCGTCGTACTCGAGCCGGGTCGAGCGGCTGGTCCTCTCCGCCAGCCCGTACGTCGACGGGGCCGAGAGGGAGCGACGCAAGAGCCGACCGCCCATCGACGAGGTCGAAGTCAGAGAGGACGGCGGCCATCTGACCGAGCTGTGGCGCCGGCGGATGAGCTTCTATCCTAAGGGGAGACCGGACCTGCTCACTCGCTTCGTCATCGACGCGTTACGAGCTGGGGACAAAGTGGAGGAAGGCCACCGGTCCTGCAGCGCCTACCGGATGGAGGAGAAGCTGGGGCGCATCCGCTGCCCCACCCTGCTCGTCTGCGGCACCGAGGACCCGTTCTCGTCCCCTTGGATGCAAACCCTGGCCGCCCACATCGAAGGAAGCCGGGCAGCCGCCATCCCGGGTGGAACGGTCGCGATGGTCGACCAGATGCCGCTCGAGTTCGCTCGGGCCATCTACGACTTCCTGCGCGACTGACCCTCGCCCTGCCCGTTCAGCGCGGCGACGATCGCGTCGACGTCGTAGACGCAGCCGCCCCACGTGCCGCCGCTCGCGTTCTGGAGAGCCGCCCAGAGCCGCGTGTCGGCCGGCAGGTCGGGATCGGGCCCGAGGTCGGGCCGGGGCGCCCGTGCCGTGAGGAGGCGCGCCCCTTCCTCCGCACCGAAGATCGTCCCCCCCTGCCCGACGAGATCCACGCTCCCCTCGAGCCTGTTCCGGTCCACGACGATCTGGATCAGGTTCCCGTCGAGCGCCTTCCCGATCGGCCCGGCCGCCAGCGCCTCGGGACCGATGTGGCCGATGCAGGCCCCGGTGGACACGCCGGAGAAGCGACCATCTGTGAGGACCGCCACGTGCTTCCCCCACGAGAGGTGCTTCAGGCCCGCGGTGATCTGGTAGATCTCCTCCATGCCGGCGCCCATCGGCCCGCGACAGATGAGGACCACGACGTCGCCCGGCTTGATCCGGTCGGGCCCCTGGCTCTTGATCGCGGCGATCGCCGCGCGCTCGCGGGTGAACACGCGTGCCGGGCCGACCTTCCGGTAGACCCCGTCCCCGTCCACGACGGACGGGTCGATGGCGGTGCTCTTGATCACCGAACCCTGCGGAGCCAGGTTCCCGCGGGGGAACGTCACCGTGCTCGTGAGCCCGCGGCTCCGCGCCCGCTCCGGGCTCATGATCACGTCGTCCGGATCGACCCCGTCCCGCCGGTGCAGCTCCGCCCGGAGCACGCGGCGCCGGTCGGAGCCTTCCCACCAGTCGAGCATCCGGCCGAGCGGCGCGCCGGCGACCGTGAGGCAGCGCTCCTCGAGGAGACCGAGCCGACGAAGGTGCAGCATCACCTCGGGAACGCCGCCCGCCAGGAAGAACTGGACCGTCGGGTGGTTCCGGGGACCATTGGGGAGGACGTCGACGAACCGCGGCACGCGCCGGTTGACGCCGATCCAGTCCTCCACGGTGGGGCGTTCGAGGCCGGCCGCGTGAGCGATCGCCGTGAGATGGAGGAGGAGGTTGGTGGAGCCGCCCACCGCGGCGTGGACGATCATGGCGTTCCGGACCGCCGCGCCGGTCACGATCTCGCGCGTCGTGATCCCGCGGGCCTCGAGATGCACGAGCGCCCGGGCGGATCGGGTGGCCATGTCGAGCCAGATCGGCTGGCCCGACGGCGCGAGGGCCGAATGGGTGAGCGCGAGCCCGAGCGCCTCGCCGACGACCTGCGAGGTGGCGGCGGTGCCCAGGAACTGGCAGCCGCCCCCGGGGGAGGCGCACGCCCGGCAGCCCAGCTCGGCGGCCCGCTCGAGCGCGATCTCTCCGTGCGCGAAGCGCGCCCCGATCGACTGGACGGTGCCCGCGTCCTCGCCCTCCGCCGGCGGGAGCGTCACGCCGCCCGGCACCAGGACGCACGGCAGGTCGCGCATGGCGCCGAGGGCGAGCATCATGGCCGGCAGGCCCTTGTCGCAGGTCGCCACACCGAGCACGCCCCGCCGTGTCGGGAGGGAGCGGATCAGCCGGCGGAAGATCTGGGCCGCGTCGTTCCGGTAGGGGAGGCTGTCCATCATCCCGATCGTGCCCTGCGTGCGGCCGTCGCAGGGATCGGTGCAGAAAGCGGCGAACGGAAGGCCCTCGAGCCGCCGGAGCTCCGCGGCCGCGGCCTGCATGAGGAGGCCGACCTCCCAGTGCCCGGTGTGGTACCCGAGGGCGATCGGGTGCCCGTCGGCGGCGCGGATCCCGCCCTGCGTGCTCAGGATCAGGAACTGCGGGCGCAGAAGCTCCCGCGGGTCCCAGCCCATGCCCGCGCTCTGGCTCAGCCCGAACACGTCTCCGCTGGGCCGCTCGAGCAGCATCTCCGGGGTCAACGGCAGGCTCCCCTGTGGTCCCGCCGCCTTGGTCTGGACGTCGGCGATAGCGCCCCCCGACCCCACGATCTCGTCGAACCCGATAGGCCGCCGGTGAGCGGTCGATGCCTCGGTGCTCATGCGTCGTGCTCCTGTCCCGAACCGATCACGCCTGCCGTCTGGTACGTTTCCGGCGCTCAGTGTACACCGATCGCTGGTAGAATCCCTGAAGCACCACACTGGGGGTGAGCGAGTCGAGTTTCATCACTCAATCGCCTCGGGTCGCGGCCGAGACCCGAGCAGCCCTAGTCCGCACTATTCGCGAACGCACGCAGGGGGAGGGTGGGTGACGCGGCGAACGGGCGCCCACGGCGCCCGCAGC
>CAZDYT010000214.1:0-6767 GCA_964509395.1 uncultured bacterium | reverse complement strand
CCTCCTCCGCAAGGATCACCCTGGGGACGCCCTCGAGGCGTTTCGCACGGCCCTCGCCGACCGGCGCCTCAGCGACCCGCAGGTCCGGGCGCTCGTCCTCCGGCATACCGGCGAGGCCCACTCCCGCCTCGGAAATCCCGAAGCGGCCGAGCGGTGTTACCGGCTGGCCCAGGCGCTGTCGACGCTCCCAAGGGAGCCCGCAGGCTCCGGAAACGCGGGCCGGCAGACGCCACCCCCGAAGGTTGGTCAGAGCGACACCGTGTGCTAACATTGCCGTGCTAAGGGCAAGCCACCATTGGGGAATTCCGAGATGAGACAGCTCAGGCCCGACGTCTCTCACAGGATGAAACGTCGCCCCAGCATCTTCGCGGCGGCATGGTTTCGAGCGGTGCTGGGGGTCGGCGTCGTAATCATCCTGGGCCTGCTCCTGGGTCCGTCGATGGCGAGCTGGCTTCGCGGGGCGGAGCCTCCGACGCTTCCCGGAATCGTGTCGAATCCAGTCGTCCAGCCGGCACCCGAAGACGATCGTCTCGAGGCCGCCGCGGCCGTACGGCCAGAACCGCCAGTGCCGAGCGCATCTACGGCGGACGGTCCGGCTGCCCCTGCCGAGACCGCGCCCCAGGCGCGCCCGGAGGTCGCCACCGATCCTGCTCCGGCCACGCCGAAGCCGGAGCCCTCTGCGTCGACCAACCAGGGGCCGGCCCTGTTCCGGATCCAGGTGGGCGCCTTCCTGGACCACCGGAACGCCGACCGGCTGGTCGAGCGACTCCGGAGCGAAGGTCTCGAGGCAGTCAACAGCATCGTCGAGGAGAGCCGCACGCTCTACCGCGTGTTGGCGACGCCGGCGGACGGGGAAGGCTATCCGGCGCTCCTACACCGGCTCCACGAGCTCGGATTCACGTCGGAACTGACCGACCACGGCGCCGCGGTCACGCGCGTGGTGCCGCTCAGGTCCGCCGTCGAGGCCTCGCGCCGGCTGCGCGAGCAGGGCATCCGTGTCCGCCTGGAGCGTGAGGTCAGCTCCGCGGCATTTCGCGTGGTCCGGGTGGGGTCGTTCCCGACCGCCGAGGAGGCCGAGCACGCCCGGGCCGAGTTGCTGGCGAAGGGGTATGACGGGATCGTGGTCCGGGAGCGCTGAGTGACGTACCGGGCCAATGATGTCGTCGTTGTGCTGGTCACGGTGCCCTCCCTCGAAGTCGGTGAGCGCATCGCGGCGGCCATCGTGCCCGAGCACCTGGCCGCGTGCGTGAACATCCTGCCGGGGCTCCGGTCGATCTTCTCCTGGGAAGGGCGGCTCGAAGACGAGCGGGAGGTGCTGCTGCTCATCAAGACCCGGGCGGATCGCTTGGCGCCGCTCGAGGCACGCATCCGGGCGATGCACCCGTACACGGTGCCCGAGTTCATCGCGCTGCCGGTCGTGGCCGGACACCAGCCCTATCTGGCATGGGTGTCTGACTCCGTGACGGCGAAGGGGGGTGGCAAGTCTGACCAAGAATGACCTGATCAACGCAGTAGCGGCGCACGGTTTGTCCAAGCGTCAGTCGGCCGCGGTCGTCGAGGCGGCGTTTGACACCATGCTCAAGGCCTTCGAGCAGGGGAACGATGTCAAAATCGTTGGATTCGGACACTTCCGCGTCCGGAAAAAATTGTCTCGAAAGGGCCGGAATCCCCAGACGGGTAACGAGATCGAGATCAGCGCCCGACGCGTGCTGACCTTCAAGCCCTCGAAGGGGCTTAAGGCCCACGTGAACCAGCAGTAGCGCCGCGCCCCATGACCCTGGGTGTCCCGGTTCCCGACAAGCTCTTCTTCCGGATCGGGGAGGTCGCCCACCTCACGGGAGTGCCCCCTTACGTCCTGCGCTATTGGGAGTCCGAGTTCAAGCTCCTCCGTCCACGCAAGAACCACGCCGGGCAGCGCGTCTATCGCAAGCAGGACATCGAGCTCGTGCTGCGGATCAAGCGGCTGCTCTACGAGGAGCGCCTGACGCTGGAGGGGGCGAAAAAGCGGCTCCAGCAGGAGGCACGCGCTCGACCGCACCAGCTCGAGCTGCCGGGGCCGGATCCCCACACCCTGGAGGTGCTCCGCGGGATTCGGGCTCACCTCGAGGGCATGCGGAGGATCTTGCGCGGACAGGGTGAAGTTCCCCTTGAACGACGGCGCGGAGCAACGTAAAATCCTGGATTGGTTCGGGGCGTGGCGCAGCCTGGTAGCGCACTAGCATGGGGGGCTAGGGGTCGCTGGTTCAAATCCAGTCGCCCCGACCAATTCTCACCGACCCTTCGCTGCAGGCGTCCGGTCAGCCCCCGCCGCGAGGCGTCGGCTGGCGGTCGGCGCAGGGCATGAGGGCCCGGGGGCGCCCGAACATCCTGATCTCGAACGACGACGGAATCCACGCGCCCGGCCTGGCGGCCCTCGCTGCCACCCTCGACGCGGTCGGTGAGGTGTACGTCGTCGCTCCGGATCGCGAGCGAAGCGCGGTCGGCCACGCCCTGACGCTCCACCGGCCGCTCCGCGTGGAGAGCTTGGGGCCGCGCCGGTTCGCCGTGAACGGGACGCCGACCGACTGCGTGAACCTCGCGATCCTGGGCATCCTGCCGGTCCGACCCGACGTGGTCGTGGCCGGCATCAACGATGGGTCGAACCTGGGTGACGACGTGACTTACTCGGGAACGGTTTCGGCGGCGATGGAGGGGAGCCTCCTCGGAGTTCCGGCCCTTGCCGTGTCGCTGGTCCAGGCGGGAGAGGGCGCCGACTACACCACGGCCGCTCAGGCGGCCGCGGAGCTCACGCAGCTGTTGCTCCGCGACCGGGAGAGCGGCGTCACGCTGGTCAACGTGAACGTGCCACGCGGGAAGCCACGGGGCCTCAAGATGACGCGGCTCGGCCGGCGCGTCTACAGCGAGAAGGTGACCGAGCAGCGGGATCCCCGCGGCAGGGTCTACTACTGGATCGGCGCCGGGCCGCCTGCATGGGAGGCGGGCGAGGACACGGATTTCGCGGCAGTGCACGCCGGGTACATCTCGGTCACGCCGCTCCATCTCGACCTGACGAGCTACGATGGGCTCCGGGCCTTCAAGGCGTGGGAGACGGACTTCGGCCGCAGCGGGACGCGTCGTCGGGTCTCGTCCGCGCTCGGATCCCGGCCGGGCGCCCGCGAGTCGAGTTCGGCGCGGGCCGGCAGGCGGGGATCGAGCCGTCGCGCCCGCCGTGGCTGAGTGGTGTTGGAGAAGGTGCTCGGTACGGGGAATGGCTGGCAGAAAGCCCGCGCCGCCCGCGAGCGTGAGCGCATGGCCGAGGAGCAGCTCAGCCGGCGCGGGATCACGGACAGCCGGGTCCTCGAAGCGATGCGCAAAGTCCCTCGGCATCGGTTCGTCGAGGAGGCGCTGCGGGATCGCGCGTACGGCGACCACCCGCTGCCGATCGGCGAGGGCCAGACGATCTCGCAGCCGTACATGGTGGCGGCCATGACGCAGCTCCTGCGGTTGCAAGGGCAGGAGAAGGTGCTGGAGATCGGCACGGGCTCGGGGTACCAGACGGCGATCCTCGCCGAGCTCAGCCGGCGTGTCTGCTCGATCGAGCGGCTTTCGGGCCTGGCTGCCCGGGCGCGCGGCATCCTGGAGGAGCTGGGGTACACCAATGCGGTGGTCAGGACCGGGGACGGGACTTACGGCTGGCCGGACGAGGCGCCGTTCGACCGCGTCCTCGTGACGGCGGCAGCGCCGGCGGTTCCGACCCCGCTCTTTCAGCAGCTCGCCGAGGGGGGCCGGATGGTGGTGCCGATCGGCGATCAGCATTCCCAGACCCTGCACGTGGTCGACAAGGTGGACGGGCAGATGCGCACCTCGACCGATTGCGGGTGCGTCTTCGTGAAGCTCGTCGGTCGGTACGGGTGGGAAGAGTGACCGCCCGGGCTCGGCCGACCGTGGTGCCTCCGGCAGGGAACGACTTCGGCCCGGCAGCCCGGAGCCGGGCCCGGTGGGGGATCGGGGCGTAGCGCAGCCTGGTAGCGCGCCTGCTTCGGGAGCAGGAGGTCGCTGGTTCAAATCCAGTCGCCCCGACCATTACCCCCGCTGGCAGATCGGCGTCGTGGGGGCCGGCGACTGCCCGCCGACGGTCGCCGGGCTGGCCGAGGCAGTCGGTGCCGAGCTCGCCCGCGCGGGCGCCGTAGTGATCT
This sequence comes from uncultured bacterium, assembly GCA_964509395.1. Classification (GTDB taxonomy): domain Bacteria; phylum Methylomirabilota; class Methylomirabilia; order Rokubacteriales; family DASRDR01; genus CAZDYT01. Next base: position 2,592 of record CAZDYT010000214.1, on the reverse strand, counting down.
GCGGCGGCCTCGGTGGGGTCATGGAAGCGGCCGCCCGCGGCGCGCGCTCGGCCGGCGGTCTCACCGTCGGTTTCCTGCCCGGGGCGCGACACGGCGACGCCAACCCGTTCGTCGACATCATCATCGTGACCGGATTCGGAGAAGGCCGCAACGTGCTGGTGGCCCGATCCGCCCACGCGCTCTTGGCTCTCCCGGGCGAGCATGGCACGCTCTCGGAGATCGCGCTCGCGTTGAAGATGGGCCGCCCTGTGGTCGGGCTCGGCGCGTGGCGCGAGGTGGCCGGCGTCGTGCCGGCCGAGACGTCCGAGGAGGCCGTGCGGATCGTGCTCGCTCTGGCCGAGCGCGTCCACGGTGCTCCGTCGGGAGCCCGAAGGTGAGGCCCGCCGCGATCGAGGTCCTGGTCGAGGGTGGGGTCCAGGGCGTTGGGTACCGGGCTTTTGCACAGCGTCGCGCCCGGGAGCGTGGACTGACCGGCTACGCCGTCAACCTGCACGACGGGCGGGTGAAAATCCGGGCCGAGGGGAGCCGGGAGATGCTCGACGCCTACGTGCGTGACCTCGAGAGCGGTCCACCGCTCGCCCAAGTGGAGCGCGTCTCGGTGGCGGAGCTCCCCTACACGGGGCGGTATCGTGAGTTCAGCGTCCGTTTCGTGGAGGACCGCTGAAGCCGAAAGGAGACTGGACGGGCGGTGGGCGCTGTCATGCCTCCCCCACGACCGGACGCCATCCGATGAGCCCGGACAGGCCCGGCGACGCCTCGGCGGGACCCGAGTCGATGGACGATCCGGACGTGTCCCTCGACGCGGGACGGGGGACGGGGGAGCGCGACGAGCCCGGCGGCGCGGATGACCTTCCCACCGGCCCTCCCGCGGACCCGGCCGACCCCGAGACGGAGGAGGAGCCGGCCGGACGCCCCGCGCTGGCAGTCTACCTCGGCGAGATCGCGCGTATCCCGCTTCTCAGCCGCGACGAGGAAGTCGAGCTCGCCAAGCGGGTCGCCGCGGGCGACGCCGAGGCGGAACGGCGGCTGGTCGAGGCGAACCTCCGGCTCGTCGTGAAGATCGCCCGGCGCTACGTGAACCGCGCCCTGTCGCTCTCCGACCTCATCGAGGAGGGCAACCTGGGCCTGCTGCGCGCGGTCCGCAAGTACCGGTCGGACCGGGGGACGCGGTTTTCCACCTACGCCACCTGGTGGATCCGCCAGGCCATCGCCCGCGCGCTCGCCAACCAGGCCCGCCTCATCCGGCTGCCGATCCATGTCGAGGCGCTGTACGCGAAGTATCGCCGGACGAAGGGGCGCCTCACGCAAGAGTTCGGGCGGCCGCCGCAGCTGGCCGAGATCGCCCGAGCCCTGGAGGTCCCGGTCGAGTCCTTGGAGGGCCTCGAGGAGGTCGCGGCAACCCCGCTCTCGCTGGAGACGCCGACCGGGGAAGGGCAGGGCGTGCTCAAGGACATCATCCCGAATCTCGCCGAGCCGGGCTCGGATGTCGTGGCGAACCTCCTCCGCCAACAGGCCGACCTCCGCGCCATCCTGGACGCGCTGCCCCCGGCCGAGCGAACGGTCATCGTGCTTCGCTTCGGCCTCGAGGCTGAGACGCCGATGACCCTCGAGGCGATCGGCCGGCGCCTGGGAGTGACCCGCGAGCGCGTCAGGCAGATCGAGGCGTCCGCCCTCCGGAAGCTCCGGGCACGCCTGGAGGCGCGCGGCATCGGCCTGCCCGAGGGGTGAGGGACCCGCGCGCAGGGTTTTACGAAGCGATCGAGCGCACCCGGTTCTATCATGGGGATCTCAGAAAAGGGCGCCCGGCAGCGCCTTGCACGAGCGCGGGTGGCGCGCGGGCTGAGGAGCTCGCGCGGCGCGTTTCCGGGGACTCATCGCGTAGGTTTCCTTGGGAGGAGCTGCCAGCGACAGCGCTCACCGTCATGCTCGGCGAAGGGGTCGAGACGCATGGGGTTGCGCGTACGGTTCGGGAAAGCCAAAGTGAGCACGGAAGGAGATCCGCCATGGCCGCTCAAGAGCTCCGCTTCATCCAGATTGCCGTCGCCGCAGCGCCGTCCCAGGGAGCAACGATCCTGAAGCCGCCAGAGTTCTACCTCTACGGCCTCACCAAGGACGGCCTCGTCTACCAGTGGAGCCGGGACCGCGACGCGTGGGTCCGGGTCCCCATGAGCGAGTTCAAGCAGTAGCGTACTCGTCGCTTGAGTCGTGCCCGAAGCCCGGCCCAACCCCACTGAGTGTGCTCGTCAGTCCCAGCGCGGATCTTGATGGGCCGCCGGCAGGCGAGGTCCGGGGCAATCGAGCCGGAGGCCGGAGGACGCCAACCTCAGGAGGCGGAGAACAGAATCAGGATGAATCAGGACGATCAGGCTTAAGCGGAGATACAACAGGTTCTTGAGCTTGAGTCCCTCAAGTCAAGTATCATCGCCGGACGGCTGCGGAGCGGCCCGAAGGCCGAGCCCAGTCCCGTCGCCCGCGCCGATGACACATCATGGGCACACGATGGTAAACTTGACGCGGCTCGCCTCGTCAGTCCGCGTGCCCCCGTAGCTCAGTCGGATAGAGCAAGGGTTTCCTAAACCCTGGGCCGGGTGT
>CAZDYT010000213.1:0-6838 GCA_964509395.1 uncultured bacterium | reverse complement strand
GCGGGCCCACTGGCGCCGGTGGGGCCCGTACCTGGCGGAGCGGCAGTGGGGCACGGTGCGCGAAGACTACAGCCCGTACGGGGCCGCGTGGGAGTCCTTCCCGCACGACCACGCCCGCTCCCGGGCCTACCGCTGGGGCGAGGACGGGATCGCGGGGCTCTCGGACCGCCACGCCCTCATCTGCCTGGCCCTCGCGCTCTGGAATGGCCGGGATCCCATCCTGAAGGAGCGGCTGTTCGGGCTGACGGGACCCGAGGGGAACCACAGCGAGGACGTCAAGGAGTACTACTTCTACCTCGACAACACCCCCTGCCACACCTACATGCGCTACCTCTACAAGTACCCGCAGGCCGCGTTCCCGTACGCCCAGCTCGTCGCGGAGAACGCGCGGCGGGACCGGCGGCAGCTCGAGTACGAGCTCATGGACACGGGCGTCTTCGACGGGAACCGCTACTTCGACGTGATCGTCGAGTACGCCAAGGCGACGCCCGAGGACATCCTGATGCGGGTCACGGCCATCAACCGCGGCCCCGAGGCCGCCGCGCTCGAGCTCCTGCCCACCCTCTGGTTCCGGAACACCTGGGCCTGGGGGATCGATGTGCGACGGCCCCGCTTGCGCGCGGTCGGCCCGATCGAGGGCGGGCTCGCGGTCGAGGTCACGCACCCCCAGTACGGGCCCCGCGTCTTCCTCTGCGCGGGCGCGCCGGCGCTCCTCTTCACCGAGAACGAGACGAACGCGGGGCGGCTCTGGGGGGGCGAGAACCCGACCCCCTGCGTCAAGGACGGCATCAACGACTTCATCGTGCACGGCCGGGCGGAGGCCGTGAGTCCCGTGCCGCACGGCACCAAGATGGCGGCGCACTACCCCGTGCACCTCGGGCCCGGTCAGGAGGCCACGGTGCGGCTTCGGCTGACGGACCGCCCCGGTCCGGCCCCGTTTGGGCCCGAGTTCGACGCGATGGTCACCCAGCGGCAACGGGAGGCCGACGAGTTCTACGGCACCGTCATCCCGGGCGACCTCTCGCCGGATGCGCAGGCCGTCATGCGGCAGGCGTTCGCGGGGCTCCTCTGGACCAAGCAGTTCTACCACCTCGACGTCGCCCGCTGGCTGCGCGGCGATCCCGCGAGTCCGCCGCCTCCGGAGCGCCTCCGGGGGCGGAACCACCGGTGGACGCACCTCTACAACGAAGACGTCCTGTCGATGCCCGACAAGTGGGAGTACCCCTGGTACGCCGCGTGGGACCTCGCCTTCCACACGATCCCGCTGGCGCTGATCGACCCCGCCTTCGCGAAGGCGCAGCTCATCCTGCTCCTCCGCGAGTGGTACATGCACCCGAGCGGGCAGCTCCCGGCCTACGAGTGGGCCTTCAGCGACGTGAACCCACCCGTCCACGCCTGGGCGGCCTGGCGCGTCTACAAGATCGAGCGCCGGGTGCGCGGCCGGGCCGACCGCCGCTTTCTCGAACGCGTCTTCCACAAGCTGCTCCTCAACTTCACGTGGTGGGTCAACCGGAAGGACACCGAGGGGCGCAACGTCTTCCAGGGGGGGTTCCTCGGGCTCGACAACGTCGGCGTCTTCGACCGGTCGGCGCCGTTGCCCACCGGGGGGTACATCGAGCAGGCGGACGGGACCGCCTGGATGGCGATGTATTGCCTCAACATGCTGGCGATCGCGCTCGAGCTGGCGCGCGAGGACTCCGCGTACGAGGACGTCGCCTCGAAGTTCTTCGAGCACTTCGTGAACATCGCCCGGGCGATGAACGACGTCTCGGGGATCGAGCTGTGGAACGAGCGCGACGGCTTCTACTACGACGTCCTGGATACGCCGGACGGCGAAGCCCGCCCGCTCCGGGTCCGCTCGCTGGTCGGCCTGATCCCGCTCTTTGCCGTCGAGACGCTCGAGTCCGACGTGGTCGACGCGCTGCCCGGCTTCAAGCGGCGAATGCAGTGGTTCCTCGAGAACCGCCCGGAGCTCGCGAACCACGTGGAGACCGAGAGCGACGAGGAGCGGGGCGTCCGCCGGCTCCTCGGGCTCGCGAACCGGACGCGGCTCCGGCGGATCCTGGGCTACATGCTCGACGAGGAGGAGTTCCTCGGCCCCTACGGGATTCGCGCCCTCTCGCGCCATCACCAGGCGCACCCGTACGTGCTCGCCGTGGACGGGGTCGAGTACCGGGTCGAGTACGAGCCGGCGGAGTCCTCGACCGGGCTCTTCGGCGGCAACTCCAACTGGCGGGGGCCCATCTGGTTTCCCGTGAACTTCCTCCTGATCGAGTCGCTGCAGAAGTACCACCACTTCTTCGGCGATAGCTTCAAGGTCGAGTTCCCGACGGGCTCGGGGCAGCGGCTGACGCTCTGGGACGTGGCCGCCGAGCTCTCGCGGCGCCTCACGCGCATCTTCCTCCGCGAGCCGGACGGGCGACGGCCGGTCTACGGCGGCACCGAGAAGTTCCAGACGGATCCCCACTGGCGGGACCTGATCCTCTTCTACGAGTACTTCCACGGCGACAACGGCGCCGGAATCGGCGCCAGCCACCAGACGGGCTGGACCGCGCTCGTGGCCAAGCTGCTCCAGCAGTCCGGGGAGTGACGTCGGCGGGACGCCCGAAATACGGGCGGGGGGAGGCGGTTCGGCGCGTTCCGATATTTGCGGGGCTGGGAGTGGCCGGCGCTCGGGGCGGCTACGGCGCCGCCGGGGTCCTGGTGTTGGGGGTGTTCCTCGGGTCGGCCCTCTGGTGGCTTGCTCCTGAGCAGCGCCGTCGGCGTCTTTCGGGCCGCGGTCACCCCGCACGGGTTCCGGCGGGTGAACCGGGTGTCGGGTGGCGTCGTGGCGGGGGTCGGGGTGCGGGGGCTCCTGGGGGGGACGGCCGGCGGAGTGCGAGCCGTGGAGGTGAGGGACGTGCAGCCGCTCGCCGTGGGAATCCCCTACCAGCGACTGGACCCGCCCTCGCCCTGGACCGACGGCCTCCGCAAGCAGATCCTGGTGCGCGTCGCGACCGACGAGGGCCTGGTCGGCGTCGGCGAGGCCTTCGCGCTGGGCGCACCGCTCGCGGTGTGCGCCGTTATCGAGGACGCCCTCAAACCGCTCCTCGTCGGCGAGTCGCCGAGCGAGATCGAGCGGCTCACCGACCGGCTCCACCGGGCGACCCTGCTCTTCGGGCGGCGCGGCCTCGGGATGTTCGCCCTCAGCGGCGTGGAGCTGGCCCTGTGGGACCTGGCGGGACAGGTTCGCGGCGCCCCGGTGTACGAGCTGTTCGGCGGCCTCGTCCAGCCGCGGGTGCCGGCCTACGCGAGCCTCCTCCGCTACGACCGGCCGGACCTGGTGGCCGCGGCGGCGCGCCGGGTGGTCGCGCAGGGGTTCCGCGCGGTGAAGCTCCACCAGACGGATCTGGCCTCCGTCCGGGCGGCGCGCGACGCGGTGGGCGCTGGCGTCGAGTTGATGCTGGACGTGAACTGCTCGTGGAGCCCGCTGGAGGCCCTCCGGATGGGTCGCGCGCTCGCCGAGTACGAGCTCGCCTGGCTCGAGGAGCCCGTGTGGCCGCCTGAGGACTATCGCGCCCTCGCCGAGGTCTCGGCGGCGCTCGACACGCCGGTCGCGGCCGGGGAGAACGAGGCGACGGTGGTCGGCTTCCGGGAGATGATCGCGCAGCGAGCGGTGGACATCCTCCAGCCCAGCGTGACGAAGGTCGGGGGCCTCGGCGAAGCCAAGAAGATCTGCGCGCTGGCGGCGGCCTGGAACGTCGCCGTCGTGCCTCACTCGTTCTACTTCGGCCCGGGGCTCGCGGCCACGCTGCATCTCATCGCGGCGACGCCGGGGCTTCGCTACGTCGAATATCCCGCGGCGGCGCTCGAGAGTCCCCTGCTCACGCCGCCGATCCAGGCCGTGGACGGCTGGATCGCCGTCCCCACGGGCCCGGGGCTCGGCGTCACGGTCAACGAGGAGGCGGTGCGGCGCTATCCCTACGGGGCCGGGGGCGCGCGGCCCTTCACCACCGCGTCCCGATAGCCAGGCGTGCCCGTCATCGAGCGTTCGGCGCGCGGATTCGGCCCGTGCAACCCGGGGCGGACGCCGCGGGGGCCGGTGCCGGTCCTCGATCGCCCTGGCCGCGGGGCTGCTCCTGATGGCGGTGTTTCCGGGGCTCGCGCTCTTTCTCTCCCGGCTGGTGCTGGGCGGATCCCGCACCCACGAGGACGCGCACCATGAAGATCACGCGGATCGAGGCCACGACCCACCGCGTTCCGGCGACCGTGCCGCTCCTCCCGCAGCCGGTCGTCCGAGAGCTCGTGTTCGTGCGGGTGGAGACGGACGGCGGCGTCGCCGGCTACGGGCTCACGGGGCCGGTCCAGCGCTTCGCGGTCCGGGAGCTGATCAACCGCGAGATCGCGCCGCTGCTCGCCGGGCGGGACCCGCTCGTGACCGAGCGTCACTGGCACGACTGCTTCGCCCGGCTCAACCCGCGGGCGCAGACCGGCGCCTGGTCCGCCGCGGTCAGCGCCGTGGACATCGCGTTGTGGGATGTGAAGGGGAAGGCCCTCGGCCAGCCGGTGTGGCGCCTCCTCGGCGGCGCGAACGCCACGGTTCCCGCCTACATCACCTTCGGACTGCTGGAATATACTCGTGAGCAGCTCGTGGCCGTCGCCACGCAGTTCGTCTCGCAAGGCCACGACAAGCTGAAGATGGTGGTGGCAATCCACCACGGACAGGACCCGGCCGAGGATGCCGCGCGCGTCCGCGCGGTCCGCGAGGCGGTGGGGGAGGGCGTCGAGCTAATGGTGGATGCGAACTACCTCTTCGCCTTCCCGGCTGCGCTGGACCTCTGCCGCCGCATCGAACCCTACGGGATCACGTGGTTCGAAGAGCCGGTCTACGGGAACGACGCCCGGCTCCTCGCGGACCTCAGGCGCCAGACGCGGATCCCGATCGCCGCGGGCCAGAACGAGGGCCACAAGTGGCGCCACCGGGAGCTCATCGTTCACGGGGCGGTGGACATCGTGCAGCCCAACGTCGTCTGGGTGGGCGGCTACACCGAGGCGGTGAAGGTGGCCGCGATGGCGCAAGCCTTCAACCTGCCGGTCGCCAACGGCGGCGGCTGGCCGCACCACAACATGCACCTGATCGCGGGCGTCGCGAACGGCTGGCGCGTGGAGTTCCACGTGCCGATGTGGGTGACCGGGGAGCTGATCTTCCGAGACCCGCCGAGGCCCTCGCGCGGGACGGTCACCCTGGCGGAGCGCCCCGGCCTCGGGCTCGAGCCGCAGGAGGACGTGCTCAGGGACACGCGGGAGCCGTGAACGCGGCGGCGAGGGGGTCGGAGCCCAGGCCGGTCCGCGTTGGGCTCGGTCGAGCCGGAGCGATCCGGACGGTCGGAGGGTGGAATTAGAGGAGCACGGCGCACGAATCACATGCGGCGGCTGATCTGGATCGGGTTCGACGGAGCCTCCCCGGGGTTCTTCCGAAAGTTCATGGCCGAAGGGAGGCTCCCGACCTTCGAGACGCTCGTCCGGACCGGGGTGTTCAGCGAGTCGCTGCCCATCCCCCCGTGTGACACGCCGACGAACTGGTCCGTCCTGCAGACGGGCGCCCATACCGGGACGACCGAAGTGGTGAGCTTCTTCACCCACCGCCCGGGCGAGCCGCTGAACCTGGCCCACACGACCCTGCACTCGGGCGCCGTCCGGGCGGAGCTCGTCTGGGAGGCGGCCGAGCGGCAGGGCCGGCGCGGCATCCTGCTGAACTGGCCCTGCTCCTGGCCGTCGCGCCTGAAGCAGAGCATCCAGGTGAACGGGACCGGGCCGTTCACGGCCTCGTGGCGTATCAGCTTCGGCCGCGTGTACCGGCAGGGCCAGCTCGGTGGCCGGACGCTGGACCCCGCGATCCTCAAGCTGGTGGGCGGACTCGTCGACGACGTGCGGCTCGCGCCGGCGGCGCCGTGGCAGAACGCCCCGGCCTCTCGCCAGCCGGCGCTCGAGACCACCATCGCGTTGCTGGGGGCGGAGCGCTTCCGCTGGTCGGAGACGGGCATGCAGATCGACGCCGCCGGCAGCGGGGCGGCGACCGCCGATCCGGACTTCCGCACCTATCACGTCCTCCTCGTCGATTCCGCCGGGCAGGGGTATGACCGGGCGCTCGTCGCGCGCGCCCGCGACGCCGGGACGGCGATCGCCGACTTGCGTCTCGGGCAGTGGAGCGGGTGGATCAGCGAACGGTTCAGCCAGGACAAGGTGCTCCAGCAGCTCGTCCCGATCCAGGAAGAGCGCGTGGAAGGCGTCTTCCGCCTGAAGCTCCTGCAGCTGTCGCCTGACGGGCGCACCTTCGGCCTCTACCGCACCGACATCTGGCAGGCGGAGGGCTGGGCGCAGCCGCCCCACGTCGCGCACGAGCTCCGGGAGGTGGTCGGGCCCTTCACCGAGGGGCTCGAGCTCCCGCCGCCGCCCTCCCGGGTCTTCGACGAGTGGGGCACCTACCACGAGCAGCTCGATCAGGCCCGCGAGTGGTACGTCGGGGCCGCCCGGCACCTGACGCGCCGGTACCCCTGGGAGATCCTGGCCGTCCAGCTCCACATCCAGGACGGGATCAACCACATCGTCGCGCGCGACATCTGTCCCGAGGCCCCGGGCTACACGCCCGAGAAGGCCGCGAAGGCGTGGGCGCAAATCGAGGCGGCGTACACGACCTCCGACCGGCTCGTCGGGGAGGTGATCGAGGCGTGCGCGGATGCCGACACGCTGGTCTGCGTCGTGTCGGATCACGGCGCCCTGCCGACCTTCCGGCAGTGCCTCGTCAGCGGGGCCCTGGCGCGGGCGGGGCTGATGAGCTACGCCCGCGACGCGGCGAGCG
>CAZDYT010000212.1:3015-6839 GCA_964509395.1 uncultured bacterium | reverse complement strand
GCCTCTCTCGCGGCCAAGGGGCACCGCGCGGCCTGACGCGCCGCGACGGCCGGCGCCGCCCGGGAGCGATCTGCTAGAATACCCAGTCGTGGACACGCGACGCTTCAGGCATGCCGCGCGCCTCGCCCGGATCTTCTGGGCCTACCGCCGCGGGAAGGCGACGGTCCCCCAGCTCCCCGTCCGGCTCTGGATCGAGTCCACCAGCCACTGCAACCTCCGCTGCGGCTACTGTCCCAACAAGGACATCGCGAAGGACGAGCACGGCTTCATGGACCTCGACCTCTACAGGACGATCATCGACCAGGTCGCAGACCACGCCTACGACGTGAACCTCTTCCATCGCGGGGAGCCGACGATGCACCCGAAGCTCCCCGAGATGGTCGCCTACGCGCGCGCGAAGGGGCTCTACACTCGCATCCACACGAACATCACGCTGCTCAACGAGAAGAAGGCGCGGGCGCTGATCGAGGCGGGGCTGGACTTCCTGTCCTGCTCGTTCGACGGCTACGAGAAGGCGATGTACGAGCGGAACCGCGTCGGAGCCCAGTTCGAGTGGGCCCTCGACCACCTCAAGCGCTTCCTCATGCTCAAGCGCGAGCTCAAGGCGAAGCGCCCCTTCACCGTCCTCCAGGTGATGGAGATCGACGCGCCCCCCAAGGCCGAGCTTAAGCGCCTGCGCCGCGCCTTCCTCGATCAGTTCAAGGGGCTCCCGCTCGATCGCGTCGTGCTGCGGTCGCCCCACAACTGGGCCGGCGACATCTTCCTGCCCGAGCTGACACGCGACGCGCTTCTGGCCGACGGCCGCCGCTTTACCCCGTGCACCTTCCTCTGGTACTCCTCGACGATCTACTGGAACGGGACCGTCACGGCCTGCCCGCAGGACTTCTTCGCGAAGCTCGGCATGGGCGACCTCCGCGAGAAGCCGCTCCGCGAGATCTGGAACGACACGCGGCTCGTCGAGCTCCGACGGCGGATGGCGGCGGGTGACATCCCGAAGGACCTTCCCTGCTACTCCTGCGACCGGATCTGGCGGCATCAGGTGATGGGCGTCCCGACCGACTACCTCAGGGCCTTTCTCTCCGACCACGTGATGTCCTACGGGTGGCTCCGAAGGCTCGTTCGGGTCTGACCCACCACGCCGCTCGCCTGCGTCGGCCGTTACCCACCCACGCTTACGCCGCCGAACCATGTGGACTCCGATAGGCTCCGCCGTGCTTGCCGTGGAGCACGCCGGGGGGAGGCCGGCCCGATCCGGTCGCCGCCGATCAAGGCCGGGACGGCCGCGAGTGCCGAAGACCGAGCGCGTCACGGCCGAGATGGACAATCCGAACGGCCGCGCCCGCAGCGCGGGGACCCGGCCAGAAGGGCCCTCGGCGGGGGTCTCCGCCCCCCGCCGAAGATGATGCGCGTGCTGATCCTGGCACCCACGCCGTTCTTCGGCGACCGCGGCTGTCACGTCCGGATCTACGAAGAGGTGCGGGCGCTGCGCCCCCGCGGCGTGGACGCCCTCGTCGGCACCTACCACGTCGGGCGGGACGTCCCCGAGGTCGCGACCGTCCGGACGCCGCGGCTTCCCTGGGTGCGCCGGCTTCCCGTGGGGTTCTCGGTCCACAAGCTCTACCTCGACCTCCTGCTCCTCGCCACCGCGGCGCGCGCGGCCCGGCAGTTCCAGCCCGACGCGTTCCACGGCCACCTGCACGAAGGGGCGGCACTGGCGCCGATTCTCGGTCGCCTGCTTCACCGGCCGGCGATCGCCGACCTCCAGGGCAGCCTGACCGGTGAGCTGATCGACCACCGCACCTTGCCCGCGGCCGGGCCCCTCCCGCGCCTCAGCCGCTGGATCGAGCGCGCCGTGCTTCGCGGGCCGGCGCGGATCCTGGCCTCCTCCACGGCGTTCGCGCAAGAGCTCCGGGTCGAGTGGGGTGTCGGGCCGGACCGCGTCGTCTCCCTGCCGGATGGCGTGGACGCCGAGGTGTTCCGGCCGGGGCTGCCGACCGACGACCTGCGGCGGCGGCTCGGACTCGAGGGGAAGCGCGTCGTGGTGTTCCTGGGTGTCCTCACGCCGTACCAAGGAGTCGACGACCTGCTGGCGGCCTGGCCGGCCATCGTGGCCGCGGCCCCCGACGCCCACCTCCTCTTGATGGGCTTCCCCAACGAGGATCGCTACCGGGACGTGGTGGAACGGCGCGGGCTCGCCGGATCGGTCACGGTCACGGGGCGCATCGACTACCGGGAGGCGCCCCGCTACCTGGCCCTCGGCGAGGTCGCGGTGAGCCCGAAGCGCTCGACGACCGAGGCCAACGGGAAGCTCCTGAACTACATGGCCACCGGCCTGCCCACGGTCGCGTACGACGGGCCGGTCTCCCGGGAGCTCCTCGGCCAGGCCGGCGTCTTCGTCCCGCTCGGGGACACGCTCGCCCTCGCGACCGCCTGCGCGGCCCTCCTCGGCGATGCCGGCGACCGGAAGCTCCGCGGCCAGGCCCTGCGCGAGCGGGCCGTCGCGGAGTTCAGCTGGCCGGCCCTGGCCGGACGTCTCGTCGAGGTCTATCGGGATGTGTGCCCCGCCTCGGCCGGCGGACGCTGAGCTGCCCCGGTTCGGATGCCGAGCCGCGCTCGGCGTCTTCGTCGCGTTCCTTCTCCTCGGCATCGCCTACACGGCGCCCCTCGTCGCGCACCTCCACGACGCGCTCCCCTATGCCCAGGTGCCGCCCGAGGGGCGCGAAACCGCCTGGCGGGTCCAGGGCGACTCCCTGCAGTTCTACTACTACCTCTGGCTGGTCCGGGACCGGCTCCTCTCGGGCGCCTCGGTGCTCCGGGACCCGTACCAGTTCGCGGTGGACGGCCCGCGGCTCAACTTGCCCAACACCTTTCTCCCGGTGGCGCTCCTCTGGGTGCCGCTCTCGGCGGCAGGCCTGCGGTTCGCATACAACGCCCTCGTCCTCCTCTCGTTCCCGCTGGCGGGGCTCACCGCGGCGCTCCTGGTCCACCGGTTCGGGATGGGCCGCCGGGCCGCGCTCGTCGCCGGCGCCGTGTTCGCGTGCGCCCCCTACCGGGTCGGCGCCCTCCTCGGCGGCCACCCGGCCGGCCTCGCCTACGTCCTGGCCCCCCTCGCGCTCTGGGGTCTCGAGGGGGCGCTCGCCGGATCGGTCGCGGGCGGTGCGTGGTTCGCCGTCGCGCTCTTCTCGACCGCGATCGTCGAGCCGCACTTCTTCTACTTCGCGGCGCTCGGGCTGCCGCTCTACCTGCTCGTCCGCGCGGCGCTCCCGGCGTGGACACCGACCCGAGAGCCCGCGCGACTCGTCCCGGTCGGCCTGGCCGCGATCGGCGCGCTCGCCGGATCGGCCTTCCTCCTGCTCCTCCGCCGCGCGCTCTTGATGCAATCGGTCGCCGGATCCGGCCGGACGCTCCACGAGGTCCTGCTCTTCTCGCCCTCCCCGGGCGACCTGCTGACCCGAGTCAACCCAGCGGCAGGCCGCGCGATCTACCCGGGCGTGGTCGCGCTCGGGCTCACGCTGGCCGGCGCGATCGCGCTGTGGCGCCGGCCGCCGAGGGGCCGGCGGGGGATCGTCGCGCTCTTCGGTCCGCTGCTCCTGCTGGGCGCAGCCCTCTCGCTGGGCCCGAACCTCCCGGGGCTGCCTCTTTTCGAAGCCGCGTACCGGCTCGTCCCGTTCTGGACCTTCGTTCGACAGCCCGCCAAGTTCCAGATCGCGGTGAGCCTCGCTCTCGCGGTTCTGGCCGCGGTCGGCGCCGACGCGCTCGGCGCCCGGCTCAAGGCCGGCTGGCGCCAGGCGGCGCTGGCGGGGCTCCTCGCCGCGCTGATCGCG
>CAZDYT010000212.1:0-3005 GCA_964509395.1 uncultured bacterium | reverse complement strand
GCTGAGCCTCTTGCCGACCGCGGGCGAGGCCTACGCGGCGATCCGGGACGCGGGGTCGCGCGCCCTCTACATCCCGCTGTGGCCGGGCGACAGCTCCTATTCCGCTCTCTACCTCTACACCACGACGCTGACGCGGGTCCCGATGCTCAACGGCTACTCGGCGCTGATCGACCGGGCCTACGTGACCGACGTCTACCGCGCCCTCGAGACCGTCAACCTCGGCGTGGTCGGCGACGCCGAGTACGCGACGCTCCGGCGGTACGGCGTGCGGCAGGTCGTCCTCGACCGCGACGCGTTTCCGATGAAGGTGAGCCCCTTCGGACCGGCGTTCTCGCTGGCGGGCCTCAGGAGCTCGCCCTTCCTCGAACTCCTACGTGCGCCCACCGAGGGCGGACCGCTCTGGGTCTTCCGAGTCCGGGACCGCCCGGGGGTCGCCGGCCCCCCCGCGCCTCGGAGCCCGCTCGGGATCTACTGGGAAGCCGAATCCTTACAGCGCGAGACGGGGCAGATCACGGCGGACGCCGAGGCCTCGAACGGCCGGGTGGTGATGGCCCGGGTCGGGCGGGACCGCGCCGGCTTTCTCACCTACGGGCCGTACCGGCTGCTCCCCCCGGGACCGTTCCACGCCGTGTTCCGGCTGCGGGGTGACGCGAGCACGGTCGAGCTCGAGGTGACGGCGGCGGGCGGGCGGCGCCTGCTCGCCGCGCGCGAGGTGCGCCTCATCGGGGGAGCCTGGTTCCAGGAGGTCGCCGTGCCGTTCGCGCTCGAGACACCGGCCGCCGTCGAGTACCGGGTGAGGTGGGATGGGGCGGGCTGGGCGGCGGTCGACGCCGTCGCCATCAGGTTCGCCGACGTGCCGGACCCCGCGCCGGCCTTCGAGGTCGAGGAGCTCGGGCACGAGCTCCTCGAGCGACCCGACCCCGCGGCGTCAGGCGGGTGGGCCGGCTACGCCGATCCGGCCCGAACCCCGCGGGGCGAGATCTGGAGCGGCCCGCTCCGCGGCTATGCCGCCGGCCGCTACCGCCTCTTCATCCGGCTCAAGCTCGACCGCCCGACCGCCGGCCCGATCGCAGGGTGTGGCGTCCAGGCGGCCTCCCGCGGGCCGACGCTCGGGGAGCGGGAACTGTCCGGCCGCGACGTGCCCGAGCCCGGGCGCTACGTCGAGCTCGCCGTACCGTTCGCGCTGCCGCGCTTCACGGTCGTGGAGTTTCCGTGCCTCTATCGTGGCACGGTCGGCGTGTGGTTCGACCGGCTCCGGGTCGAGCGTCTCCCGGCGTGAGGACGCGGCCCGCGCTCGGGCTCCTGGGCCTGCTCCTCGTGGTCGGGCTCGTCGTTTCGCGACCCCTCGCCTCCGAGTGGTGGACCGGTCTGCCGCTCTCGTCCCGACCTCCGGCCGACCGCGCGGTGCTCCTGCGCGCGTCGGGGGATACCCTCCAGCTCTACTACCAGCTCTGGCTTTTCCGTGACGGCCTGTTGGGGTCGACCCCCCTCTTCCGCGACCCCTATCAGTTCCGGACCGACGGACCCCGGTGGAGCCTGCCGCAGGCCTTCCTCCCGCTGGCGCTGCCCTTCACGCTTCTGAGCGCTCTCGGTTCCCCCGCGGCGTACAACCTCCTCGTCCTTCTCTCGTTCCCGTTCACCGGCCTCGCCGCCTACCTCCTGGTCCGGCACGTCACCGGCCACCCGGCCGGCGCGGTGGCGGCCGGGGCCGCCTTCGCCCTCGACCCCGCGCGGATCGAGGCACTGTTCGGGGGGCAGCCGGCCGGTTTCGCTGCGGGGCTCGTGCCGCTCGTCCTGTGGGGGCTCGACGTCGCGCTCACGCGAGGGCGATTCGGGGGCGGCGTCGCGGGCGGCGGCGCCCTCCTGGCGCTGGCGATGCTCGAGCCGCAGTACACGTACCTCGCGGGCGGGCTGCTGGTGGCCTACGGGGTCCTCCGGTGGCGCTTCCGCCCGCCTCCGCGGCGCCTCCCCCTCATCCCGCTGCTCGCCTTCCTCGCGCTCGCCGCGGGGGGGGCCGGATGGCTGCTCCTGCTCCGTCAGGTCTCGCTCGTCGGCTCGATCGCCGAGGGCGGCCGGAGCCTCGGCGAGGTGCTGCTCTATTCGCCGGGACCGGCGGCGCTGGGACAGCCGGCCACGTACGGGGGGCTGGTCGTGGCCGTCCTCGCCCTCGTCGGCTTCATCGCGCCGGGGCCGCGTGATCGCGCGTGGGCGCTCTTCTACGGGCTCGTGCTCACCGCCGGGGTCATCCTCAGTCTCGGCCCCACGCTCCCCGGCGTCCCGCTCTACGAAGCCCTCCACCGGTGGGCCCCCCTGTTCGCGCTGATCCGCAATCCGGCGAAGTTCCGGCTCCTCACGAGCCTCGGGGCCGCCGCGCTCGCGGGCCTGGGCGTGCGCGCCCTCCTCACCCCCCTGGCGCCACGGGCCGCGCGCTGGGCCGGACTCGCCCTGGCCCTGGCCGTGGTGGTCGGGACGGCCCCGTGGCACCCCATCGCCGTGACGCGCCTGCCGGACTCGCCGATCTATGGCGCCCTGCGGGCGGAGGGCGGCCGCGCGCTCTATCTGCCCCTCTGGCCGGGCGACAATGCCCTGTCGGCCATGTACCTCTACCACGTCACGCGCACGCGCGTGCCCATCGTGAACGGCTACTCCCCTCTGGTGCCTCGCCGCTACGTGGCCGAGGTGTTCCGCCCGCTCCAGGGCCTGAACGTCGGCGACCTGGGTCCGGTCGAGTACGCGCTCCTCCACCGCCTCGGCGTCACGCACGTGGTGCTCGACCGCGCGCTCTTCCCACCCGAGGTGAGCCCGTTCCCGTCGGCGTTCACGCGGGAGCGGCTCCGCGCCTCGCCCGGCCTGGCCCTGGAGCGCGCCGTCGATCCGCTCTGGGTCTTTCGCGTCACCGATCGCCCGCCGGGGGAGCCGCCGTTGGCCACGTCTCCCGTCGGGCTCTTCTTCGAGGCGGAGGCGCTTTACCGCGACACCGGCGCGTTGGCCGAGGAGCCGGCCGC
>CAZDYT010000211.1:0-6866 GCA_964509395.1 uncultured bacterium | reverse complement strand
ATGATACCGAGCGCGATGGTAGAAAGCCCGGCTCGCGAGGCCTGAGGGGGCGCCCGGGAATTTCCGTGCGCTCGCTGCGGGGCAGGGATTAGGGTGAGGGGGAGGGTAGGAGGCTACGATGACCCCGCTCATCCGCCGGTACATCAAGACGAGCTTCGTCTTCCTGTTCCTCGGGCTGGCCCTCGGGGCCTACGCCACCGTGGAGGTGAACATCAGGGGGCGCGGGGTGCCGTGGCCGCTCGTCTCGGCCCACGTCCACCTCCTCCTCGTGGGCTTCGTGCTCATGCTGATCTTCGGGGTGGCGACCTGGATGTTCCCGCGGCCCGGGAAGGACGACGGCCGCTACCGGCCCTGGCTGGCCGAGGTGGTCTAATCTTTAGCCGTTGCGCTCCAGGATCGACTGCAGGAACTGCCGCGTGCGCTCGTGTCGCGGCGCCGTAAAGATCTGCTCCGGACTGTCCTCCTCGAGCACCACCCCATCGGCCATGACGAGCACC
Source organism: uncultured bacterium (assembly GCA_964509395.1). Taxonomy (GTDB): domain Bacteria; phylum Methylomirabilota; class Methylomirabilia; order Rokubacteriales; family DASRDR01; genus CAZDYT01. Next base: position 6,369 of record CAZDYT010000211.1, on the reverse strand, counting down.
CGGTCGGCGACGTCCCGGGCGAACCCCATCTCGTGGGTCACGACGAGCATCGTCATGCCCTCGGACGCGAGCTGCCGCATCACGCGGAGCACCTCGCCGATCAGCTCGGGGTCCAGCGCCGAGGTGACCTCGTCGAACAGCATGGCCTTCGGCTGCATCGCGAGGGCACGCGCGATGGCGACCCGCTGCTGCTGACCGCCGCTCAGCTCCTGAGGATAGGCGTCCGCCTTGTCGGACAGCCCGACCTTGGCCAGGAGGGCCAGCGCCTTCCGTCGGGCTTCTTCGCGCGGTTCGCGGCGCACGTGGACCGGTGCCAGCATGACGTTCTCGACCGCCGTAAGGTGCGGGAACAGATTGAACGACTGGAAGACCATCCCGACCTCGGACCGCAGCTCCTCGATTCGGCGATCAGGATCCACCATTGGCTTCCCGCCCTGCGTGTACCGGTAGACGGGCTGTCCGTTCAGATAGATCGTGCCGCTGTCGATGGGCTCCAGGTGGTTGATACAGCGAAGCAGCGTGGACTTGCCTGCCCCCGACGGCCCGATCACGCAGACGACGTCTCCTTTCTCCACCTCGAACGACACGTCTCGCAGCACGTGCAGGCGCCCGAACCACTTGTTCACGCGCTCGAGCCGGATCATGAGGGCGTGCCCTGGGCAGCGCCGCCCAGCAGCGCCGGCTGCCGCCCCCGGTACCCGATCCGCATGCGGCGCTCCAGGTATTGGACCCCGAGCGACCCCGGATACGACAGGGCGAGGTAGATGGCGCCGGCGATGGTGAAGATCGTGAAGTACTGGAAGTTCGTCGCCGCGATGATCTGTCCGCTGAAGATCAGCTCCTTCACCGTGATGGTGGACGCCAGGGCGGTGTCCTTGAACAGGGAGATGAAGTAGTTGCCGAGCGGCGGCACCACGATCCGGATCGCCTGCGGGAGGATGACGAGGCGCATCATCAGCCCGCGCGACATCCCCAGGGCCAGCGCCGCCTCCACCTGGCCCCGGGCCACGGCCTGGATCCCGGCCCGGTAGACCTCCGACAGGTACGCCGAGTAGTTGAGGGTCAGCCCCACCACGCCGGCCGCGAACGGGGGGATGTTGATCCCGAACGCGGGGAGCACGAAATAGATGTAGAAGAGCTGCAACATGCACGGGGTGCCGCGGACGACCTCGACGTAGAACGTGGCTGCCACCCGCACCGCCCTCAGCCGCGCCAGGCGGGCCAGCGCGATGATCAGCCCGAAGACGAGGCTGAGCGCCATGACGCTGACCGTCAGCTCGACGCTGACCCGCGCTCCCCGCAGCAGGTCAGGAAGATAATTGAGGGCGCCGCGAAAGTCGAAGAGCGAGAGGAGGCTTTCCATGGCGGCTCCTACCTGCCGACCTCGGACGTCGGGCGGGGAAGACGGTCCGGCCCGTCCCGCGCGGGCGCCGGTGGGCCTCCGCGGTGAACGGGCCGGTTCCCCTGGCTCGGTCGCCTCGGGCTACTCGGACAGGTTGATGTTGGGCAAGAGCAGGTTCCGTGCCGGCAGGCCGTGGTGAGGGAGGAGCTTCGCGATCGTCCCGTCGGCCACCATCTCCGCAAGGGCTCGGGAGAGGGCGTGGTTGAGGTCCACGTCCGCCTTCCGGACCGCGTACCGGGCGTAGCCGAGCTGATGGGCGGCCGGCAGGGGAATGGTCGTCAGCTCCATGTTGATGCCGGGGTGCGCCTTGATGAACTGGAGCATCTTGACGTCGTCGTCCAGGATGGCGTCGACCCGCCCGGCGGCCAGGTCGGCGAACTCGACGTCGCTGGTCGTGAAGAGCTTCAACTCCTTCAGGTCCTTCCGGGCCTCCATGATCGGCTGGTAGTAAGTGCCGCGGTACGTTCCCGCGACCTTGCCGGCGAGCGACTCCCATGTCGTGATCCGCTTCGGATTCCCCTTCTGGACCGCGATCGCGCCGCCGTACCAGTAGGCGGGGCCGGTGAAGTCGATGACCTTGAGCCGCCCCTCGTTCTCGTGGATGTTGTCCACGATCACGTCGAGACGCTTGGCCTGGAGAGCGGGGATCAGGGAGTCGAAGGGCATGATCTGGTAGGAGACCTTGCTGAGGCCGATTCGCCGGGTGATTTCCTTGAAGATCTCGACGTCGAGCCCCTTGTACTCCTTCGTCTTCTCGTCCTGATAGGTCCAGGGAAAATCGGGCACGATGCCGAGGACGATCCCCTCCCGCACGACGCGCTTGTAGGAGCCATCCCCGCCGTTGAAGCTGACGCCGGGGATCGCGCCCGTCGTGCCGTACTCATCGACTGCGGCCAGGCCCACCGCGGCCACCCCGACGAGAAAACCCACGACCAGAAAGGGTACCCGGACGCGACGTGTCCGCCTACGCATGATAAACCTCCTGCCTGGTTGATGAGCCTCTGCCGTCGTCCACACTGGAGGCCAACATGATGGAAGCAGCGGGCGGGGCTGTCAAGAGGTCGCCGGCGGGCTACGCGGTCTCGCCGGCGTAGAGCTTCACGAGGCGCTTGGCCTTGCCCTCGAAGCGGGGCAGCGAGTTGGGGGCGACGAGCTCCACCTCGGCCCTCGTTGCCAGGAGCTCGCGGAGCCGCCGCTCCACCCGGCCCCGAAGGCCCTCGAGGTCGCGAGGGGCGATCGCCTCCCCGTGCTCGGCCCGGATGGACAGCGCCTCCAGCGGGTTCGGCGTGGGGAGGAGGATCTGGAACGCGCCGGTGACCTCGGGCCGCATCTCGGCCAGGACGGTCTCCACGGCCGATGGGAAGATGTTGATCCCCTTGACGATGAGCATGTCGTCGCTGCGGCCGAGAACCCGGAACCGGAACCCCGTCCGGCCGCACTCACATGGATCGGTGGCGAGGATACTGACCACATCACCCGACCGGTACCGGAGGAGCGGCTGGCCTTCGCGACCGAGCGTGGTGAACACGAACTCGCCGGATTCCCCCGCGACGATCTCCTTGTCCAGCTCGTGCTCGGGATCGATCAGCTGGCAGAGGATCGCGCCCTGGCCGAGGAAGTGCAGCTCCGGGCGCGCGTGGCATTCGGCCGCGAAGTTGCTCAGCACATCCGACATGCCATAGTTGGCGTCCCGGGCTGTCAGGCCCCACGTCTCCTCGATGGCGCGCCGGGTCCCCGGAATCGCCATGCCCGGCTCTCCGCCGTACAGCCCGAGGCGGAGCCCCAGCTCTCGGGGCTCGATCTTCAGCTCCTCCCGGACGACCCGGGCCAGCACGATCATGTAGGACGGCGTGCACGAGATGGCGGTCACGCCGAGATCACGGATCGTTCGCACGAGGAGGCCCGAGTGGCCGACGCCGAAGGGCACCACGGTGGCGCCGGTGTATTCGAGGCTGGAGTGATCCGTGTAGCCGCCCAGCCAGAGACAGTAGTTGAGGCAGTGTACGACCACGTGATCCGGCCGGAGCCCGGCCGCCCAGAAGGCCCGCGCCCCGCACTCGCTGGTGACCTCCGCGTCCTTGCGGGTCATGGCGATGTAGAGCGGCCGCCCGGTGCTCCCCGACGTCTTGTGGACGCGCGCCACGTCCCGGACGGGGACGGCCGTGTGGGTGCCGAAGGGTGGCTGGGCCTCCTGGCTCGCGCGCAGCTCGGCCTTGCTCGTGAACGGGAGAAGCCGGAGGTCCCGGGCGCCCGTGACGTGCTCCGGCTTGACGCCCGCCCCCCGGAACCTCGCCTGGTAGAAGGGCGAGTGGTTCCCGACGTAGCTCGCCGCCTCCCGGACGAGCCGGTCCTCCAGCTCCCGCAGCGCCGCCGGCGCGATGGTCTCCATCGCCTCGTTCCAGTACCGGGGCCACGACGTTCCCATGCCTACCCCTGGTGCGTCACCGCCCGCGGTAGTGCGGGGTGCGCTTCTCGACGAAGGCCCGTGCCCCTTCCTTGGCGTCCTCGGTCAGGAAGCAGGTGATCGTGGCCGTGGTCTCCAGCGCCATCGCGGTGGCCAGGTCCGTTTGCACGCCGGACTCGATCGCCACCTTGGCGAGCTCGATCGAGATGGGGGCTTTGTCCATGATCTTCTTGGCCAGGGCTTCCGCGCAGGCGAGGACCTCGTCTTTCGGCACCGCGCGGTTGACCAGCCCCAGCCGCTCCGCCTCCCGGCCGTCGAAGAACTCGCCCGTCATGATCAGCTCTTTGGCCTTGGCCAGACCCACCGCGCGGGGGAGGAAGTGGGTGATCCCGCCGGTGACGAACTGCGCCACCCCCGTCTCCGGAAAGCCGAACTTCGCGTCGTCGGCCGCCACGATCAGGTCGCAGCCGAGCGCCAGCTCACAGCCGCCGCCCACCGCGTACCCGTGGATCGCGCCGATGATGGGCTTTCGCATGGTCTTCATGTCCACGGTGACCTGCTGGATCTCGTTGATGAACCGGCGGACGTCCGCGACTCCGTCGTAGCCCTTGGCCGCCTCCTTGAGATCGTCGCCGGCGCAGAAGGCGCGGCCTTCGCCGGAGAGGATGACCACCCGCACTGCGGGGTCGGTCGCCGCTGCCTGCAGCGCTTCGTGGAGATCCCGCATGAGCTGGGGGACCATGGCGTTCAGCCGGTGCGGGCGGTTGAGCTTGATGTGCGCCACCCCGGCCCGAGTTTCGTAGATGACCGTCTCCAGCTTCATGGCGTCCTCCAGGTTCCCCCGAACAGCGTCAGGGAGCGGTCGATCTCCCAGCGCGACACGGTGTGGTACCGGACCCACTCCCGACGCTTGACGCGGACGAACTCCTCGGCCAGCTCGAGCCCGAGGGCGCCCTGGATGACCGGATCGTCCTCGGAAGCAGCCGATCGCCCTCGGCCAGGCTCTGCGGGATGGGGCCCACCTTGCCCCGCCTCAGAACGTAGGAGGTAAGTTGACCGGGCACCGGACGCGAAACGTGTTCCAGCGGTACGCGATCGTCGAGGAAGGCATGCTCCGTTCGTCGCGACCGTCTCCGGGATCCCCGCGCGGATCGGGTCCCGCACGCTGGTCCGCCGGAAGTCATGGAAGATCGGGCCCGGGACGCCCGCCTTCCTCCGTGCCGTTGTCCAGGCCCGTTTGAAGTCGCCGACCGGTGCCCCCTCGTCGCGGCAGAAGCCCCACGGCACCACCCGGCCCAGGCGCCGCTGGATCGCCTCGACGCGCGCCCGCTGAGCCTCCAGGACGCTGCGAAGCTCGGGGATCAGGGGAAACATCCGGCCGTCCCGGGTTTCGTCTCCTCGGGCTCCACGCGGAGCCACCCGGCCGTGAAGTCCACGTGCCGCCAGTGCCGTGAGACGACCTCCGACTTCCGCCACCCGGTAATCTTGGCCACCGTCGCGAGCGCGGTGAGCTCGGGGCGAAGCTGGCGACACACGGCCCGGAAGGCGTCCTCTTCGGAAAACCCCTTCCGCACGTTCCGCTCCTCGAGCCCCGTAGCCACGAAGTTCGTCACGAGGTTGTGTCGGAGCCGGGCCAGGGTCGCCATACGCGAGAGGCACGCGACCTCGCGGTTGGTCGTCGCCGGTTGCGCGCCGGTGCCCAGCCGCGCCGCCTTGTATCGCTCGACTGCATCGGTGGTCAACCGGCTCAGCCGGGTTTCCTGGCCGAAGTGCGCGAAGAGGTGGTGCACCCGGTATTCGAGGGTTGCGGCCGACTTGCGGCCGTTCGCTTGGTAGTCTTCACGGATCATCTCGGCGCCATCGGCGAGCGTCAGGCGGTCGGCCTCGATGTTCACCGGGATCTTCAGCGCGACTTTGCCCTCCTGCTGCCGCAGGAAGCCCATGGCCTTTGTGCGCGAGGTCGTTCCGGTCGACTGCCGAACCGTCCTCCCGTGCTGGCGGAAGCGGACCCACCAGACAGGAGGCTCGCGCGTGATGCCATCGCGACCGCGGTACTTCGGGCGATAGACTGCTCCCATGTGCTACCTCCTCCCGGTCAGTGCCGGAACCACGATCACAGGCGTCTCCGGCCGCCGCCCATCCGGCGTGAACAGGTCCACCGCCCCCGTGCGCGCATCCACCCGTCCCCACCCGAGGCGCGTCCCGTCGGGGCGGAAGAGGTCGCGACGCCCGGTCTCGCGGTTGAGCGTCCCATAGCCCGTTCGGTGGCCTTGCTGGTCGTAGAGGCTAACGGGTCGCTCCTCGGCGGCGGCACCGCTGGCGAGGACGAGGAGTCCGGCCAGGACGGCGGCCGGCAGATGGGGCACCCCGATCCCCCCTCCACGCGGTAGCCGACCGCGACATGACCTCGTTGCGGACCCGCTCGCATGTCGCCCGGTCGATGAACGGCCCATAGTTCACGGCTGCCCGTGGCGCCCTGCTTGCAACGACACCACGGCGAACCACCAAACTAGGAGCACAACCCATACTCGTCGCACTCCCCTCTCCTCCGCGCGCCAACCCT
>CAZDYT010000210.1:0-6919 GCA_964509395.1 uncultured bacterium | reverse complement strand
CTCCTGGCCGGTCAGCCAGCCGCGCTCGACGAGCCACCCCAGGGCCTCCCCCAGCGCCGCCCGGGTCCAGTCTGCCGCGAGGCCGAAGAGCTCGGGAAGCCCGCCCACGTCGGAGCCGTACAGGAGCTTGCTCGCCGGCGCGAGGGAGAGTACCTCGATCAGCGCCGGGATGCTCCCCGGGCCGAGGAACGGCAGCGCCAGCGACAGGTCCACGTACACCTGGGGCCAGACTGCCGCCATGAAGGCGGCCTCGCGGGTATACGGGTAGGCGAGGTGGAGCAGCACGATCCGGACGCCGGCCCACCGCGGGTCCTCCACGATGGGCCGGAGCAGGACGGGATTCGCCTGGCCGAGGTCGATGTCGGGGTCACCGAAACCGGTGTGGATCTGGAGGGGGCGACCGGTCGCGCGCGACACCGCGAGCGCCTCCCCGACCAGGGTGTCGAGCAGCGCCTTCTCGACGAGGCGCGGTGGACCGCCGGCCTCCCGCCGGGCGAGGGCGCGTTCGTGGGCGTGACGGATCTCCGCCGTGTTCCAGTCCCGAATGGCGAGCCCCGAGCGGTAGGCGACGATGGTCTTCAGCGCCACGCAGCGCTCGGCGGCCGTTCGGGCCTCCTGCCGGAACGCCTCGAGGAAGTCCTCCCAGGGAAGGGCCCGCGCCAGGAGCGCCTCGGCGCACGTCTCGATCCGGAAGACTTCGTGGATCGGGCACTCGAGGAGCCGGCGCATGTCGGCCAGCGGCATGGCCCCCGGCGGGTAGCCCGTGTCCGCCAGGAGCGCCGCGACCCGGTGCTCGATCAGCGCTCGCCGCGCGGCGTCGGGGCCGAGCGCTCGCCGGCGCGCCAGGACGGCCTCCACCGTGGGCTCGACGCCCAGGCGTCCGGCGAGGGCGCGGAGCGCCCGGCGGTAGTAGCCCGTCTGCGGGATGTGGGCGGTCATGGTGCCGGGCCGCCCCTCGCTGAAGAGGGTCACGAACGTCTCGGGCGTGATCGTCCAGGGATCGGGAAGGAGCGGATGGCAGTGCCCGTCGACGACGGGCAGGATCGAGAGATCGACGGGGCGCGGCACGGGCGACACGGAGCGCGGCCGACCTCGGATCAGACCTGGCGACGAGTCCTAACGCAGATGGAACCCTCGGATCATCCGTTCCACGATCATCGGACTGGCCTCGGCGAGGAACCTGGTGGTGTGGCCCATGCCCCGGTGCATCTCGAAGGCCGCCTTGTCGCTGTAGATCTCGTACAGCAGGAACTTGGCCGGATCGTTCTCGTCCTGGCACACGTCGAACCGGTGGCAGCCCTCTTCGAGCTTGACCGAGTCTTTCGCTTGCCGGTCGATGAGCCGGGCGAACGCCTCGACGCTGGGGGGCTCAACCCTGAACTCTGCCACGATCACGTACACAGGCTCCCCTCCTTCCATGCTCGATCGGTGGTCGGCCGCGGCATGTCAGGGATGGTCGCCCCAACCGAGCGTCGGCGTCAAGCAGAACCTCGGGGACCGCCAGGCTCGGACGACCCGCATCCCGTGGTGGTGCGGCTCGCCGAGGCAGGCCGCAAGGGGGTCCAGGGCCGCCAGGGCTGCTCGAACACGCCCTGGCCGTCCCTGAGCCGGGGCCCATGTCGCCCCGGCCCGAGCCCCGGGCCGGGGCTGGTTCCGAGCGCGAGACGCGCTTGTCGCCCCGTGCCTTCCCGGGTCAGAATGCGGGCGGTGGGACGGCTGCCGCAGCCCGCGGCGAGTTCGCGATGGGTGGCCCGGTGGCCAGGTGGAGGCCGGCGATGAGCATCGTGGCCATTTCGCAGACCCTCGGCAGCTTGGGCGACGAGATCGCACGCGAGCTGGCCCAGACCCTCGCCTGCGAGTTCGCGGACCGGGAGATCATTCTTCGGGCCGCGGAGCGGTTCGGCGAAGGGGTGGGGGAGCTCCAGCACGTCACCGAGGAGAAATCGACGCTCTGGGAGCGCTTCACGGAGACTCGGGAACGCTACCTCACGTACGTCGAAGCGATCATCTGGGAGCTGGCCGCCCGGGACAACGCGGTCCTCGTGGGACGCGGGGCCTCATTCCTCCTCGCCGCAGTGCCCCGGGCTCTTCGCGTCAGGATCACCTCACCCGAGCGCCTTCGGGCGAAGCGGGTCGCGGCCCGACTCGCCATCGACCCCGACGCCGCGGGTGACCTGGTGCGGGACAGCGACCGGGAGCGCGCCGCTCGCGTCAGATTCCTCTACCACGTGGACTGGGACGATCCGCGCCTCTACGATGTCGTGCTCAACACCGAGCGCATGACCGTCTCGGAGGGCACCCGGATCCTTCAGCATGCGCTCCAGAGCGAGCGGTTCCGGGCGACCTCCGACTCCCAGCGGGAAATCCAGGACCTCAGCGTGGCCGCCGCCGCGAAGGCGGCGCTGCGGGCGGACCCGCGGACGCGACAGCTCTGGCTCGCGCCGCCCGTCTGCCGGAACGGCCGGCTCTCCATCGGAGGGATGGTCGCGCGGGAGCAAGAGCGCCGGGCCGCGGAGGAGATCGTCGGCAAGATTCCGGGAGTCACCGCGGTGCTGAATGAGATTGTGGTGGCGACCACGGGGGCCCTCGGGGACAGCAGTCGCTGATCGGGGGCGTCTCCGCGAGGGGATCGACGCCGCCGCCGGCGAGGAGGCATCATGAACCAGCCAACGGTAGACGCCTTGGCGCAGCGCCTCGATCGCCTGGAGCGGGAGAACCGCCGGGTGAAGCGGGTGGGCGGAGTGGTGGTGGTCGGGCTGGCGGCCGTCGTGCTGATGGGTCAGACGCTCCCCAAGAAGAGCCGGATCGTGGAGGCGGAACAGTTCGTGCTCCGGGACGCGTCCGGGCGTCACGCCGCGCTCACGATCGAGCGTGACAAGTCCCCGAACCTGAGCTTCTACGACCGGGCGGGGCGGCGGCGCGCCACCCTGGCCCTGACGGCCGACGGGTCCCCGGTGCTGGCCTTCGCGGAGAGCGCCGTCCTCGGCGTGGACTCCGATGGCACCCGGGCCCTGCGTCTCATCGACAAGGGCGGAACGGTCCGGGCCGCCCTCGCGGTGGGGCGCGAGGGCTCGCCACAGCTGACCCTCGCCGACAGCGCCGGAACGCCCCGCACGCTCCTCGCCGTCGCGCCGGACGGCTCCCACGGTCTGACACTTCCCGGCGGGGACGGGCAGCCGCAGGCCTCGCTGCTGGTGGGGGCCGACGGGTCGCCGGCGTTGACCCTCTACGACAAGGCGGGAAAGATCCGCTCCGTGCTGACGGTGAGGCTCGACGGCGTGCCGGCCCTGGGCCTTGGCGGTCCGATCGACAAGGCCGGCGCCCTGCTGACGGTCCGGGGTGATGCGCCGAGCCTCGCCTTTCGCGACACGGAGGGGACGCTTCGCGCGGAGCTGGCGAGCCAGCCTGACGGGACGCCCCGCCTGGTCCTCGCCGACAAGGACGGGAAGCTCCGCGCTGCCCTGAACCTCCTGCCGGATGGGTCCCCCGACCTGACCTTCCGCGACGGGGCCGGGAAGGTCCGCATCGCGCTGACCCTGCTCGCCGATGCGCGGCTCGGCCTCTACGACAGGGACGGGAAAGTCATCTGGCGAGCGCCGTAGGCCCCGCTACCGGACCTTCTTGATCGTCGTGCTCGTCTGCTGCACCACGCGGGCGGCGAGATCTCCGTCCCGCGCCCGCCCCCACACCGCCAGGGCCGCCGCGATGGCTACAGTCTGACCGTTGCTGCTCATCGGGAGCCACTCGGCCATCCTCGCCTTCAGACGTTCGGCCGCCGCCCTGAAGGCCTCTGCCCCTTCCAGTTCGAGGGCCTTCCCGAGGCCGGGCGAACTGCCAACGTATGCGAACACGTTGACCGCCGGTTCCCCCGTCGAACGCAGGGCTAGGCCGTCCAGGCCACCCAGGCCACGATTCCAACCGCGACCAGCGACCAGGCCGCAACCTGCGCAATCGCGCCCACACGTTGGCTCCGCCCGTGCTCGCCATTCCGAGTGGCGCGCCGATGGTACGTCCCGAGCACGAGCAGAAAGCGCGCGAGGACCCAGTGAAAGAAGATGGGAAGGGCGCCGCCGGTCCAGCGCTCGTGCGGATAGAGGCTCATCCGTATCACATACCGGATAACCATGACGAGCAGGTAGATGGCCCCGACGGCGACCAGCCCGGAGCTGAGTGCCCGGTTCGGCCACACGAAGAAGCCGTGACCGCGGGAGAACTGGAGGCACACGCTCCCAAAGACCAGAATGATCAAGACTTGGCTCGCGAGCAGCCATGGATACGGCAGGAGGCCTGAATACCATTCCTCCCAGGGAGGGAGAAAGTTGGCGAGCCCCACGGCAATGAGGAGTTGGGCAGCGACGCGCAGGATGAACAAGATGAGCAGCGCCCACAACAGCGGCGGATTGCTCACGTCGTGCTCCAGCAGAAACGTCCCGAATGCTCCCTCCTGCGCGACGAGCCTCTCGCGCGCGGCGTGAGCCACCGCCAGTGCGGCCCGAGTGAGCAAACCGTTGCAGCGCCGGCACCTGGGGCTGCCGGTAGCGGCGGTAGCGGGCGGGGCCACCGTGGTAGGCGGAGGACGTCGCCCGCGCGGCATTCTCGAACCGCTCCCGCGCCTCCCGGACGCCGTAGCGGATGAGGAGCTGCTGGAGGATCTCCGCGCCGGCGCCGGCGTTGTTACGCGGCGCTCCAGCGGAGCTTCTCGGGGTGGAAGAAGCCGCGCCAGACGCGGACGTTGATCTGTATGATGCCCACGTCACCCGTCGAAGAGTGCAGGTACGTGAGGACCCCGCCCTTGCGGATGAATTGCCGCCAGCAGCTCTCCCGTCAGGCGACCGTCTTCGGGAGGTGGTGGAAGAGGTCGTCGAAGCGCCCATCGCGACCAACAGCGGCTCTGGCTCACCGTCGAACGCCCGCCGCCTTTGCCTTCGAACTCCATCCGGTCGAGGCGCTGTCAAACACTGCGATGGCAGGACGTGGTCCTCCGGCACGGCGCGCATGAAAGACCCCTGCCACTGGGCAGGCTCACCAAATGTTGCACGACTTGTCACGCCTGGTACGGCTTTCAGCCCCTTACCCTTAGAGCGGGATCAGGGTTCCGTCAAGTCCCGGTGAGACAGACCGCACCTTGACGCCGCTCCGGGACCGCATTACAAACTGAAGGAGGTGCCCACGGTGGGCGCACGAAAACTCGTTACCATTTCGCTACCGCCTGCGCTCCTCAAGGAGGCCGATAAGGTCGCCAAAGAGGAGAACCGGACCAAGTCCGAGCTCCTCCGCGAGGCGCTCCGGTTCTACGTCGATACCAAAGAGGCCCGTCGGCTTGCGGCCCGCGAACGGCTGCTTCCTCTGCTCGACCAAGTGCAGGCCCGAACAAAGGCCGCGCCGGCCCGGGAGATCCGAAAGGTCGTCCGGGAGGCCGTTCGGCTGTGCGCCGTGAGCGGCGGCGCGCGAGCGCATGAGGGCCGTCGTTGATACGAACGTCATGGTCTCGGCAACCCTCATCCGAGGCGGGAACGAAGACGGGATCCTGCGCGCCTGGCAGCGGGGCGCATTTGAATTGGTGCTCTCACCCGCGATCCTCGAGGAGATCGGGCGCGTCTTCTCGTGCGAGAAGCTCCTAAAGGCGCGCTGGATGACGGAAAGGGAGATCGTCCTCCTGCTCGAGACTCTTGCTCAAGGGAGTGTGCTTGTGCCGGGAACGACGTCGGTTCGAGCCTGCCGCGATGCTGACGACGACAAGTTCCTCGCGGCTGCCGTCGAGGGGCGGGCGCAGTATGTGGTGAGCGGAGACAAGGATCTTCTTGCGCTGAAGAGCTACCGTAGAGTCGCATCGTGAGACCCGCCGGATTTCTCCGGATGCTTCGGCAAGCTTCAACATGAATGACAGCGAGAGGCGCCGCCTTGTGCCCTCCGAAGTTCCTGGACCGCTCTCATCCAGGGACTCACAGGACTCGTCCAATAGGTTCGGTTCGGGGAGACCCCGTCGCGAGCTCAGATCCGTGCCAGGATCGCAGCGTCCGCCGCTCGCTTAAGAGTTCGCCCAAGCTCCGGCAATCTGGCCTCTCCCGTCTCCAACTTCGCGACATCGTTCTTACAGTAGGAGGAAGTTCCGCAGCTATCGTGCATTGGGACGTCGTCCTCCGCGCCGGCTCCACGGGCGGCGCCTCGCTCCTCCCTGCGGACGAGGCCCACAGAGGGTTGCGCCTGATGAGCGCGACGGACCCTCAGTGCGATGCGTGATGGAGGGCTCCCGTCAGGGCGCGGATGTGCTCGACGCGGAGGCCACAGCAGCCGCCCAGAATCTGGACGCCGCTTGCTGCCCAGACCCTCGCCTGCTCCGCGAAGGCTTCCGGCGCAATGACGTCGACGAAGCGCCAGTTGGGCATCTCGAAGTAGCCGCTCTCCGGATAGGCCATGAGGGGGCCGGACCAGCGGGCGCGGAGCAGGCCCAGGGCCTCGGTCGTGGCGTCGACGGGGCTGTGCATGATGCCGAACACGTCGCCGCCGACGCCCACGATGGCGTCGATGGCACGCTCGAGCGCCAGCTCGGGCCGGGAGTAGGCAACGAGCCGTCGGTCGGCGGCGCGCCGGCAGCTAATCCCGACCCAGACCGGCAGCCCGGTGGTCCGGGCGGCCTCGATCGTCGGCAGGGTCAGGTCCGGGTCCGACATCATCTCCATCAGCAGTAGGTCAACGCCTGCCTCGGCGAGGAGATGCGCCATTTCGCGCGCGTTCGCGCCGACCTCGGACGGCGTGGGCAGGCGCTTCGGGTCGCGGGTGTCGGCGCCCTTCGTGAGGGGAACCATGTGCGACATCGAGCCGGCGATGGCGATCGGTCGGCCCGCAGCGGCGCGCTCGATCGCCTCCTTGGCGATCGCGACGGCGCGGCGGATCACGGTCGGGACACGCTCGCCCAGCC
>CAZDYT010000209.1:0-6936 GCA_964509395.1 uncultured bacterium | reverse complement strand
GAACGCGCTCCAGGCGGGGGAGGTCGAGCTGGGGCAGGTGGGCGTGCCGATGATCGGCGCCGTGCTCCGGGGCATGGACCTGGTGATCCTGGGGAACTACACCGGCAGCGCCTCCCGGCTCGGCTCGGACGCGACGATGGCGCTGGTGGCCCGCGAGGGCTCGGGCATCCCCAAGGGGAACCTGAAGGACCTGCGGGGCAAGCGGATCGCCGCCTCGTTCGGGACGATCAATCACCTCTACATCCTGGCCCTCCTCGAGAAGGCCGGCCTCACGCCGCAGGACGTCACGCTCGTCAACACCCCGCCGCCCGACATGACCGTGGCGCTCCTCGCCAAGGGGATCGACGCCTTCAGCGCGTGGGATCCGTGGCCGATCGTCGCGACCCGCGACGTGCCCGGGGCGTACGAGGTGATCAGGGGCGGCGAGGTGATCAGCTTCCTCGGCTTCAACGTCGCGCTCCGGAGCTGGGTCGCGCAGAACGAGGAGACGGTGGAGCGCTTCCTCGCCGCGTGCGCCGAGGCGGACAAGTGGATGCGCGCGAACCCGAAGGGCGCCGCGCAGGTCGCCACCCGGTGGATCCCCGGTCTCAAGCCGGAGGTGGCCGAGGCGGCGATGCAGTACAACATCCAGCAGGTGGACCGGCGGCTCTCGGCCCACAACTACCGGGCGCTCTGGAGCGCCATGGACCGGCTGCACCGCCTGGGATTCATCAAGGCGACCTTCGACGTCAACAAGCACTTCGAGCCGAAACTCATCTTGAAGGTGATGCAGCAGCATCCGGACCTGTTCGCGGACCTCGCGCCGATCCCGGCGTCGGCGGCGATTGGGCCCGGCGTCATCTTCAAACCCTAGCGCCGTGGCCGATCCCCGTCGCAGCCCGGCGTCCTCGGTCGTCGGCGCGCCTCAACGTATGCGGCATACGCCTCGGCGCGCCTCCTCCCTGCGTCCTAGCGCTGCTCGGGTCTCGGCCACGGCTCGCGGCGGCTGGGGGACCAAACTTGACTCATTCGGACGAGCTTGGTGCTTCAAGGACCCTAGCGCCGTGGCCGATCCCCGTCGCTAGCGCCTGGCATCGTAGCGATGCCCTTGACCCTGCTCGTGAACGCCCGGGTCCTCGACTGCACGGGCCGGGAGCCCCTGGAGGGCGCGGCGGTGGCGGTCGAGGACGGCCGCATCGCCGATGTCGAGCCCTCCGGTCGCGCCGCACGGCCGGCGGGGGCGATGGTGCTCGACTGCCGCGGGCAGACGCTCATGCCGGGGCTCACCGACGCCCACGTCCACGTCATGGCCGTCGAGGCGAACATCCTCGAGCAGCACCGCCTGGTCCCGTCGAGCCTGGCCGTGCTCAAGGGCGGCGTGATCCTCCGGGAGACCCTGCTCCAGGGCTACACGACGGTCCGGGACTGCGGCGGCGCGGACTGGGGGCTCCGGGAGGCCGTGGAGGCGGGAGTGGTGCCGGGGCCGCGCCTCCTCGTCAGCGGGCGCCCGATCTCGCAGACCGGGGGCCACGGCGACGTGCGCCGGCGAACGGAGACCGGGCCGCCGCCCGAGTCGTGCGTCGGCATGGTGGGGAGAATCGCCGACGGCCCGGACGAGGTGCGGCGCGCCGCCCGCGAAGAGCTCCGCCGCGGCGCCGACCAGATCAAGATCATGGCGTCGGGCGGCGCCATGTCACCGACCGACGAGCTGGACACGACGCAGTACACAGTGGCCGAGCTCCGTGCGGCGGTGGAGGAGGCGCGCGCGGCGGGGACGTATGTCTGCGCGCACGCTTACTCGGGTGCGGCGGTTCAGAACGCGGTGGAGGCCGGGGTCCGGTCCATCGAGCACGGCAACCTCATGGACGAGGCGGCCGCCGCGGCCCTGAAAGCGGCCGACGCCTTCCTCGTACCGACCATGGTGACCTACGAGATCCTCGCGCGCGAGGGGGCGCGCTACGGGATCCCGGAGGAGAACCTCCGAAAGATCCGGCTGGCGCGGGAGAAGAGCGTCGAGAGCCTGGCCCTGGCGCACCGCCTCGGGCTCCGGATCGCGTCGGGCTCCGATCTCCTGGGCCCCATGCACGTCTCCAAGGCCATGGAGCTCGAGTTGAAGGGCCAGGTCCTCTCGCCCATGGAGGTGCTCATCAGCGCCACCCGGACGAACGCCGAGCTGTTCCGGCTGTCGCATCGCATCGGGACCATCGAGCCGGGGAGGGACGCCGATCTTCTCGTCCTGCGCGGAGATCCCCTGCGGGACCTCCGCCTCTTCCAGTCCGGCGAGAACCTGCGGCTGGTCATGAAGGGCGGCGTCATCGTCAAGTCGCTCCTCGACTGACGCGGCCCCGCCCGCCGGGGTCACGGGGGATGCGCTGAGCCCGAGACCGCGACGCCGCCTTGCCCGCGACCTAGGTCCGCCCCACGGCGTCTCCCGTCCCGCCCCGCTCTGTGAAGATTCCCCGGGTCTCGGCGGTCAAACGGGTCGGCTGAGGGCGTCGTCACCTCGGGGGAGGCGCGACCACCCTCTCCCGCCCGCTTCGGCGCGTAGACACCCCCGAGGCGGTGGGTTAGACTGCGTGATGGGCCGCGGCAGTGAGGGCCCGAGGGAGGTGCGCGCAGTGGTCACACGAGTCAGCTACCGCATCGTCGCGGTCGTCCTGGCGCTCGTGGTTCTCGCGGGCTGTGCCGAGCAGACGGCCAAGGGCGCCGTCGTGGGGGCCGGGACCGGCGCCATCGTGGCCGCGGCAACATCCGGAGCCCACGCCGGCCGGAACGCGGCGCTCGGCGCCGTCATCGGCGGCCTCCTCGGCGCCCTCGTCGGCGAGACGATCGCCCACCGGCAGACCGCGGCGGCCGTCGGCGCCCCTCCACCGCCGCCTCCACCGGGGACCGCGGCTCCGCCGCCGCCGCCGCCGCCCGGCGGCCAGTGGGCCGTCGTGCCGATGCCGCCGCCGCCGCCTCCGCCCGCGGGGACGCCCGGGCCGCCCCCGGACCCCACGCGGGGCGTCATCACCAACAGCACGCCGTGGGAGGTTCACGTCTTCGTCGACGCACCGCCGGGCAGCCCCGGGCCGCTCGTCCTGCGTCCGGGCCAGAGCAGCCCGGTGAACCTCGACATCGGCCAGCACCGGATCGTCGCGCAGGCGTTCGTGGATACCCAGTTCGGACGTCGGCTCGTCGGAACCTTTGACCAGATCCTGGCCGTGGATCCCCGCGCGCCGGGGTGGACCATCCGCTTCTTCGAAGCCAACTTCTAGCGCCGTGGCCGATCCCCGTCGCATCCGGGCGTCCTCGGTCGTCGGCGGGCCTCCCAGAAGGGAGCGACGGCCCGAAGGCCGTAGGCCGAAGGCGTCGCGACCAGATGGTCCATGGCGGCATACGCCTCGGCCCGCCTCCTCCCTGCGTCCTAGGGCTGCTCGGGTCTCGACCACGGCCCGAGGCGGGTGAGCGATGAAACTTGGCTCATTCGCCACGAGCCCGGCGCTTCAAGGACTCTAGGCATCTTCGGAGGGGGGCTAAGCCCCCCTCCGCCGGCCCTCCCCTCCCGGCCTCCTGCGCAAATCCCGGCATGGCCGGCAGCAGATCAGGTCTGCCTGCCCCCAAGGACGGCGCAGGAAGCGACTGGACGCATCCCGCGCATCTTGCTAGAGTGACCGGGCTACACGGCTCGGAGCGGCCAGGAGGCGCCGGTGCCAATCCTGTTCCTCGTCAAGCGGTCCCGGAGACGGCTGTTCCTCGCGCTGAGGCGACTCGTCGAGAAGCCCGGGGTCGTGGCGGTCCTCCTCGACCGCCGCCAGCGCGCGCGGAGGCGACGCCACGAGCCCATTCCATTCGGGGACCGGCGCTCGGTGAGCCGGCGCCACCCCCTGGATGCCGATGCCCTGCGGACCTGGGCGACGCTCGGCTTCATGGTCCACAAGGTGCACGCGCTGCCCGAGGGACCGGCGCCGCCACGCCGGGCGGGGGGCGCGACCAAGCGGCGGTCGGCAACCCGCCGCCGCCCGTGAGCTGTCCGACGGGTCGCCGCCGGGCCGGCTGGGTCACCCGGAGGGGGGCGCTCCGCCCCCCTTCCGGACCTCCCCCGAGGAGGGGTTGCGCCGGCGAAGCCGGCGCGCCGAGCGGAACACCTTGAGGCGTTGGCGGAAGTTCTTTTCGCGAGTGCGCGATTTCTCCGACAGGCTCCTAGGAGGTCGATGGTGGAGAGCGGCACCCACACGAGCGTCCAGCCCATGTATCGGATCCGCACGAGGCTCGGTGTCGGCGTGCCCATGCGCGACGGCCTCCGGCTCTCGACCGACGTCTATCTTCCCGATGCCCCGGGACGGTTCCCCGTCATCCTGATCCGCACCCCGTACAACAAGAACATCGACTCCCAGGTCAAGGACGCGGTCTACTTCGCCCAGCGCGGCTACGCGGTCGTGATCCAGGACTGCCGCGGCCGCTTCGACTCCGAGGGGGAGTGGTCCCCCTTCATCCACGAGCCGTTCGACGGCTACGATGCCCAGGAGTGGTGCGGGACGCAGCCGTGGTCCACGGGGAAGGTCGGGACCAGCGGCGCCTCGTACGTCGCCCTGACCCAGTGGCTCCCCGCGCCGCTCCGGAATCCGCACCTCACGGCGATGGCGCCGCGGGTCGGATTCTCGAACCTCTATCACAACTGGGCCTACACCGGTGGCGCCTTCCAGCTCGGCTTCAACCTCCGCTGGGCGGCGATCCAGATGCACACGCGGACCAACCAGATCCAGCACCTCTGGATGCCGCCCGAGCAGCACCTCTCGACGCTCTTCTGGCACCTGCCGCTCATCACGAGCGACGAGAACGCGGGCCGGGCCTGCGAGTTCTACAAGGAATGGATGCGCCATCCGGCGTACGACTCCTACTGGGAGAAGCTCGGCAATGTCGATAAGGACTACGACCAAATCGACGTGCCGGCCTACGGGTTCGGCGGCTGGTACGACGTCTTCCTCCAGGGGACGCTCAACAACTTCATGGGCGTCCGGGCGCGCGGCTACTCCGAGCGCGGGCGCCGAGGGCAGAAGGTCCTGATCGGGCCGTGGATCCACTCCCTGGGGGAGCGGGGCACTGCGAGCCGCACCGGCGATGTCGACTTCGGACCCGCGGCGCTGATCGACCTGCGCGCCGAGGAGCTCCGCTGGTTCGACTACCGGCTCCGCGGCATCGACAACGGGATCGGGAAGGAGCCGCCGGTCCGGGTGTTCGTCATGGGCGCGAACCGCTGGCGCACCGCGGACGACTGGCCGATCCCCGGAACGCGCTACGTCGAGCACTATCTCAGGAGCGGCGGGCGCGCCAACTCGCTCTTCGGGGACGGGCGGCTCGACCGCCGGCGGCCCGAGGCCGAGCCGCCGGACAGCTTCGTCTACGACCCTCGGGATCCCGTGCCGACGCTCGGCGGGAGCACGTGCTGCGGGGAGGATGTGACCCCGGTCACGATGGGGCCCCGCGACCAGCGGCCGGCCGAGTGGCGGCCCGACGTCCTCGTCTACACGACCGCCCCGTTGGAGGCGGACGTGGAGGTGACCGGGCCGATCAAGGTGGTGCTCTGGGCGGCCTCGAGCGCGCCGGACACCGACGTCACGGCGAAGCTCGTGGACGTCTTTCCCTCCGGGCACGCGATGAACGTCGCCCAGGGGATCATCCGGGCGCGCTTCCGGGATTCCTGGGAGCACCCGACGCTGCTGGAGCCCGGGCGGATCTACCGCTACGAGATCGACTGCTGGTCGTCGGCGAACTGCTTCCAGAAGGGCCACCGGATCCGCGTGGAGATCTCCTCCTCCAACTTCCCGCAGTTCGACCGGAACCCCAACACGGGCCACCCCTTCGCGATGGACGCCGAGCTGCGCCCCGCGACGCAGACCGTCTACCACGACGCGGACCGGCCCTCGCACATCGTCCTGCCCATCGTGGACTGACGCGCGGGAGGGATGTGATGGACCTGGGACTCAAGCGGAAGGTGGCCGTGATCACGGGGGCGAGCGACGGGCTCGGGCGCGCCACGGCGGAGCGGCTCGCCGAGGAAGGCGCGGCGGTGGCCGTATGCGCGCGGGGGACTGACCGGCTGCGGCGGATCGCCGATGAGATCCGTCGCCGCGGCGCGGAGGTGCTCGACCTCCAGGCCGACGTGACGCGGCCCGGCGACCTCGAGCGGGTCGTCACCGCGACCCTGGATCGCTTCGGCCGGATCGACATTCTGGTCAACAACGCGGGAACCTCGGCGGCCCACCCGTTCGAGACGGTCGATGATCAAGCGTGGCAGGCGGACCTCGAGCTGAAGCTCTTCGCCGCGATCCGCCTGATCCGTCTCTGTGTTCCGGCGATGCGTCGGGCGGGCGGCGGGTCGATCCTCAATATCCTCAACACCGCCGCGAAGGAGCCCGGGGCCCGGACGCTTCCGACCGCGGCGAGCCGCGCGGCCGGGATGGCCGTGACGAAGGCGCTCTCGAAGGAGCTGGCGCCCGACCGGATCCGCGTGAACGCCGTCTGCATCGGCTTCGTGAAGAGCGGACAGTGGGTGCGCCGCTGGGAGGCACAGGGGAAGCCGGGGACCCTGGAGGAGTTCTACGCCGCCCTGGCGCGGGATTCCCGAGTCCCCCTCGGCCGGATCGCCGATGCCAGCGAGCTGGCCGCCCTGGTCGCCTTCCTCGCCTCGGACCAGGCCGCCTACATCACCGGGGTCGCGATCAACTTCGACGGCGGCCTCGCCGGCGCGGTGTGAGTCCCTCTGAGGCGGTCCCCCCCGGATCAACCGCGTCGGCGTGGGGCCGGGCCCTGCCAGCGGGGCTCGGCCGTCAGCCTCGCCTCTACTCGGGCATGGACTGCATGATCATGTAGTTGCGGACCTTGTCCGACATGGGATAGGGGATCACGCCGCGCTCCCCGAGCCACTTGTCGTAGAGCTCGAAGAACTTCCCGCTGTCGATGAGCTCCATGAAGGTG
>CAZDYT010000208.1:0-6943 GCA_964509395.1 uncultured bacterium | reverse complement strand
CATGGAGGCGCCCCACGACCCGCTCTACGAGGGCTTCCACCCGCAGGGCCACCCGCTCGGGCCGCTGGGACTCATCGAGCCGGTCAAGATGCTCGACCTCGGGCCCCGCAAGGTGCGCGCCTTCTACCTCACCCAGCAGGTGTGGAGCCTCTACAACTCCGTGGGGATGTGCGACTTCGTCGGCACGCCGCTCAACGCGCTGGAGCTGGAGAAGCTCGTCGGCTACGTCAACAGCGTGACCGGCTGGAACATGAGCCTCTACGAGATGGTCAAGATCGGCGAGCGGGCGAACACGCTCATGCGGCTCTTCAACTGCCGGGAGGGCTTCACGCCGGACGACGACGTCCTGCCGCAGCGGATGCACGAGGGGATCGGCAACGGCCCGCTCAAGGGCGAGCGCGTGGACCCGGCCGACTTCCTCGCCGCCCGGCGCCTCTACTACGAGATGGCCGGCTGGGACCCGGAGACGGGTCGGCCGACGGCGGCCAAGCTGGCCGAGCTCGACGTAGACGCGGCGGCGGTCCGGACCGCGTGAGGAGACGGGCCGGCCGCCGGCCGGTCAGCTGACTCCCGCCGGGCGGCCGCCGGACGGAGCCTCTCCGGCCGGCGCGATCCCGAGCGCCGCCAGCTGGGCGCGGAGGTCGTGGCCGCGGTCGACCCGGAAGTGGAGCGCCGACATCCCGGTGTGCCGCGCCGCCACCACGTTCGCCTCGAAGTCATCCACGAAGACGCACGCTTCGGGCGGGAGGCCGAGGCGCTCCGCCGCGAGGCGGTAGATCGCCGGATCGGGCTTCGCCACGCCCACCTCGGCCGAGGAGATGATCTCGTCGAAGAGGTCCTCGATGCCGAGCCCGTCGCGCAGCCGCGCGCGGAGCGAGGCGTCGGCATTCGAGAGAATCGCCGTCCGGTAGCGCGGGCGGAGCGCGCGGACGAGGGCGACGTTCTCCGTGATGACGCGCTGCGCGGCGCGCCAGCCGTCGTGCAGGCGCGGCAGCGGCCGGCCGGCGCGGGCTTCCAGGAGGCGATGGGCCTCCTCCAGCCAGGCCTGCCGGTCGCCCCGCCCGCACTGGAGGGCGGCCCACGTCGGCGTCCGGTAGAGCGTCTCGAAGAGCGCGCCGCGGGGAAGCCGGTGCGCCTGCTCCAGCTCCTCCGCCACGTCCCACCGCATGTCGTGGATCACGCCGCCGAAGTCGAACAGGATGCCCCGGATCGAGCCGGGCGCGCTCATGCCTCTGCTCGCGCGGGCTCGGGGGTGATGCGGATCAGCACGCTGGTCTTGGCGGCGAGTCTCTTCCGGATTCGGCGTCCCATGAAGATGGGGACGAGAAGGGGGTATTTCCGCCGGTAGGCGGCCAGGAGTCCCTCTTCGAGATCCGGCCGGTCGTCCACCCACTCGGCGCGCCCCTCGAAGGCCGGTCCGTCCTTCGTGCGCACGTGGATCGTGACACGCCCACTGGTCCGGATCCGCCGCGCCTTGAGGCTCGCGCGCTGGGTGGTGAAGTAGACCGCGCCGTCGTGGACCCAGAGCCAGACCGGGACGGTGCCGGGCTTTCCCGCCTGGCTGTAGGTCGTCAGGTACATGTACTTGGCAGCCTGGAGCGCACGCCCGAGCTCGGCGTTCACGGGGAAGCATGCTACCACGTTCGACGCCGGCCACCGACGCCCTGTGCTCCTTGCCCGCGCGGCATTCCGGGAATAGCCTGGACGGCAGGGGGGTTGACCGAGTATGACCCTGCAGCGCTCGCCCGAGCTGCGCGTTCTCGGCGAGGCCTCCGCGGCCGACCTCGACGCCCTTCGGACGCGCGAGGCGCGCCTCGCCTTCTGGATCAATGCGTACAACACCCTCGTGGACCGGGGGCTCGTGGCGCTCGACCTCCGCCGGTCCGTGTGGGACATCCCGGACTTCTTCGACCGCATCTCCTACCGCGCCGGTGAGCTCGTCTTCAGCGCCAACGACGTCGAGCACGGCGTCCTTCGCGGGAACCGGCCGAGCCCTCTCTCGGCTGTCGCGCCGTTCCCGGCCGGGGATCGCCGGCTGGCGCACGCCATCGTGCCCGCGGACCCGCGCATCCACTTCGCGATCAGCTGCGGCGCCCGCTCGTGCCCGCCGGTGCGGATGTATCACGCCGAGCGGCTCGACGAGGAGCTCGAGGCCGCGGCCCGGGCGTTCGTGAACCAGGAGGTCACGCTGGACGGCGGAACGTTGACGGCGTCCTCGATCTTTCACTGGTTCCGGGTGGACTTCGAGGATCAGCCGGGCGGCCTCGCGGGCTTCCTCGCGCGGTACCTCGAGGCGGGGCCCGTGCGCCAGGCCGTGCTCCTGGGCGGCGTGGCGGGTCTGGCCTGGCGGCCCTACGACTGGCGCCTGGCGCGCCCGGTGCCCGTCCCGGGGCGCGAGGTCGATTGATGGATCGCGCCGGGCTCAAACTCGGCGCCCTCGCCGGCCTGGTCGGCATCTCCTGCTGCGTGAGCCCGATCGTGCTGGTGCTCCTCGGGCTGAGCTCAGTCGCCTTCGCGGTCAGCCTGGGGAGCACCCTCTACTACGGGTACGGCTGGTACTTCCGGGGGGCCGCGCTCCTGCTCGCCGCCATCGGCGTCGTCGGCCTCCTGCGGCGACGGAAAGCGTGCAGTCTGGGAGGCGCGCGGTCGCAGTGGCGGCTCCTCCTCACGGTGCTCGTCGCGATGGTGGTCGTCTACGTCGCGCTCTACGCGCTCACCACGTACCTCGCCCGCGCCGCGTCCTGATGCCGGTCCCGCGCGGGCCTGGGTGCCTGTCGGAGAAATCGCGCCACCCGCGAAGGAGCGACCGCAACGCCTCAAGGTGTTCCGCTCAGAGCGCGGGCTCTGCCCGCGCACTCCCGTCCCGGGGGGAGGTTTCGGAAGGGGGGCGGAGCCCCCCTCCGAGTACCCTGGCGGGGTCAGCGGCCCGCGGGCGACTCCGCCGTGGAGAGGAGACGCTGGCCGCGCTGGCGGACGTCGATCTCCACGCGGCTCAGGATCTCGAGCGACCGGTCCGTGAACGGGTCCCGGCCCGGGTGGGTCGCGCGATAGGCCTGAAGCGTGCGCTCCTTCTCGTCCTGGAGCCACTCGATCTCCGGGCGGAAGCGCTGGAACACGAGATTCACGAAGCGGACCAGCCGAGCGGGGCCCCGGCGCTCGCGGATCCGGAAGTCGCGCGCGTAGCGCTTGAGGGTCTCCGGGGCCTCGTAGGCGTCGCCGATCGCCCACAGGTTGAGCGTGAAGAGCGCCTGCGGCCAGCCGGTGGAGGCCATGGAGATGGCGACCAGGTGCGCGGTGTGGTCGTCGAACAGGCGCGCGGTGTGGAAGTGCCCGTCCTCGTGCTCGGCTCCGGCGTGCGCGTGGTAGTAGAACTGGTAGCGCGTCCGGCGGTCGAAGATGCCGGACTCGCCCGGATAGAGCCGCCACGGTTCGGGCGGGCGGCCCCCGCGCACGAGATCCATCACGGAGGTCCCCGCCTGCTCGAGCTCCTCGAGCAGGCGAACCAGCTCCTCTCCGGCGCTCACGGCTCGACGTGGAGGGTCGTCGTGGGGTTGAACGCGGCCCAGGCGAACCAGAAGGCGTCGACGTGCGGGATAGGCTGGAGGCGCTGGCCGGCCAGAGGCCCTGCGGTCGCTCGGCCGAGCAGGTTCCACAGGCTCCCGGTCTCCCGGTCTCGGAAGCCGTCGGCGCCTGCCTCGAAGGTCAGCGGCTTGCCGGCGGCGCTCGGGCTGAACACGCCCGTCGCTCCGATCGCCCGGGACTCGGCCATCCGCGATTCGTCGAGCGCCGACAGGGTGCCGGGCCGGTAGAACACGACCACGCGCTCTCCGCCCACCGTGTCGTGGACCACGCGCCGCTTCTCGAGGACCGGCCACGGATACGCACGGGCCTGGCCCCCCACGATCACGCCGACCACGCGCTCCTTCGGGGGACGCCGCGGGTCCGGCCGCCCGGTGAAGAGAAACGGGGTCAGGGCCGGCTGGTCGTAGGCCTCGTAGGGGTTCACGCCGTAGGGCCGTCGGTGACCGGTCTCCCGCGACAGAACCTTGCCCCCGGGATGCGCGGCCTTCCACTCGTCGTAGGCGATCGTGTTGGCGGGGATGAGCTTGAGCCGCGTCCCGGCTTTCTCGCCGACGATCGCGCGCCCCTCCATCTGGGCCCAGAGGGAGTGGCTCTGGCGGTCGTACATGACCAGGTCGCTCTTGTAGAGCTTGCCGGACGTGCCGAAGTCGAGCGTCTTCCCATCCACCACCCGGTCGAAGACGAGGCCGGAGTTGCAGAGCGGACAGTAGGTGACCGTGACGGGCCGGCCCCCGACCGTGTCGTTGACGATCTCGTGCCACATCAGGATCTGGAGCGGGTAAGCGCGGGCGTCATCGCCGAGCTCGAGCGCCAGGACCGGCTCCTTCGGGCTGAGCCACGCGTCGGCCTCGGCCGGCGCGACGAAGCTCGGGCGGTCGATGGCCGGGATGCCGTCGGGGGGCGGTCCGCCGGGGATGATCTCGTCCAGCGGGACCAGGGCCTTGCTGAGGTCGGTTCGGAGCGACCCGGCGTCGGCCGGGGCGCCCGCCACGAGGAGGGGCATGACCAGGAGCGTCGCGCGCCAGAGCCCCGCTGCCATGGGCCGTTCCTCCTGCCGCCGGGCTCGAGAGCCGGCTCCGGCTACAGGCGGCTCTGCCTCGCGCGCTCCTCGCGCAGGCGATCGGCGCACTCGACGAGCGCGTCGTAGTCGAGCATCGAGACGAGGCCGAAGACCGCCTGGCCGTCTGTCCACGACACGGTCCGGTACCCCTTCCACTCCTGGGTGAAGTACTCCTGACCGCGATAGCTCACCCGGCTCCCGGTCAGCGGGGCGCTCCGCGCGGAGACAGGCACCATGACGATGGACAGCAGGGTGTGGCCCTTCTCGTAGAGGACGTAGACGGCCTTCCGCTCGTCGATCCCCGCAATCCGCGCCCCGACGAGCCGGATCCCGGCCGACGAGAGGTCCGGGACCGTCGCCCGGACCCCCGCGCGCTCGCGGAGCCATTCCTCCAGCTCGAGGCGGTTCGTCGTGGCGAACTCTGCGGGATGCTCGATCTGGGCATACGCGATGTGCTGGGCGACCAGCTCGCCCACCAGCGGCGACGACCGCATGAAGCCCGGCTGCCCCAGAGCGATCACCGCCAGAACGACGGCGGCGGCCGCCGCGGCGAGCGCGGGCGCGGCCAGCCACGGCATGACCCGAGATCGGCGCGCCTCGCGGCGACAGAGCGCAAGGATCCGTGCCCTGAGCTCCGGCGGCGCCGACTCCTGCGGCTGGCGCCGGAGGAGCTGGCGGAACTGGCGCTCTCGCTCGGCCAGCTCCCGGCATCGCGGGCACTCCGCGATGTGGGCGCCGGCCGCCAGCGTCTCGTCCACTCCGAGCTCTCCGTCGACGTAGGGCGGGAGGTGGGTCCGGAACTCCCGGCAGTTCATTCTGGCTCCTTGACGTACCCGTGCTCCCGGGCGTACCCGGCCAGGGCCTGGCGAAGGAGGTTCCGGCCCCGCGAGAGACGCGACATCACCGTCCCGATGGGACAGCCCAGCACCTCGCTCACTTCCTTGTAACTGAACCCCTCCAGGTCCGCGAGGACCACGGTCTCCCGAAAGGGCAGCGGCAAGGCCTTCAGGGCTCGATCCACGTCACCGTGCAGCACGGTCTGAAAGAACTCCTCCTCAGGGTTGTCCCGGGTCGGGGCCGTCACGCTTGCCGCCATCGACTCCCAGCCCCCGGAATCGTCCACCGGCGTCTCACGGCCGGCCTGCCGCAGGCGGTTCAGGAAAACATTCCGCAGGATCGTGAACAGCCAGGCCCGGCAGTTGGTGCCGGCGTTGAACCGGTGGAAGTTGCGGAACGCCCGGAGGCACGTTTCCTGGACCATGTCCTCCGCCTCCGCCCGGTTGTGGGTCAGCCGGAGGGCAAAGCGGTAGAGCGCGTCCAGGTGGACGAGCGCCGCCCCCTCGAACTCCCTGACCCGGTCGCCGTCGGCGCCCCAGCGGATCACCACGCTCCTCTGGTCGGTCCTACCCCTCCAACCCTTGATGGAGCCGTTCTATTCCAGGGGTCTCTCTGGTCCACGATCCGGGGGAACGCACCAGGCCTCTTCATCTGATTGGCAGGGAAGCCCATCGGCGACCCTCGACTACTATACCGCTATACGGACCGCTATAACCGCCGGTGCGGGCTTTCCAGGCTCGTCGCGGAGACCCTGACAGCGAGGGGCCAGGATAGGGATGCTCGGGGGCTGGCGGGTGCGCCGGGGCCGGGCGACGGGTCCCTGACCTCGCCGGCTCGGTGCCCTGGCCTCTATCGGCTCGGTGATGCGCGGGGCGCGTCGGCGCGCCCGGGGGAGTCGACTCGTCGCGGCTCCTCGACTTCGTCCCGAATCCGGCTGAGCGCGTCCGCTTCGAACTCTCTCAGTGAACGGCCAAAGGTGCGCTGGAAGTGGCCGAACCGGTCGTCGGAGTCGGCGAACGCCCGAAAGTAGGCGATGAGCCGATCGAAGCCATGGCGGCGGACCAGCTCGTCGGTCAGCAGAAACGCCAGCCGGTAGGTGATCCGGTCGCCGGAGCGGAGATGGCGGGTTTCCCAGCCCCCGGGGCGCCCGAGATCGACGAGATCGGGCGGGTCGCTCTGAAGCGCGGGCAGATCCAGGGCGACGGCCTTTCCCGCCTGGTACCGCTCGTGGAAGAACGTGCTTTCTCCCAGCCGGTCCAGCATCCAGCAGGCGACCCACTCGGCCATGCCTTCCCGGAGCCACTGCTCCGAATGCCCCCGTCGCCCCCCGGACAGCTCGTACTGAGCCACGTGGGTGAGCTCGTGCGTCACCACGCCGAGCCGCGTGGCGCGTGGGGCGCCCTGAAGGGTCGGGCTTGTCGCAAAGCGGGGGGCAGTCATGACGCCCAGGCCGTCTCCAGGGAC
>CAZDYT010000207.1:0-6953 GCA_964509395.1 uncultured bacterium | reverse complement strand
CGAGGCGTGGGCGCTTTTCCAGAGCTACCACGAGGACCTCGGCCGGATCGACCGGGCCCGGGAGGTCCTGGAGGGCGTGCGGGCCCGCGAGCCATCGGTCGAGGGGCTCGTCCTCCTCGCGTGGGTCCACCTGGCGTGGGGCGACCTGCGGGCGCGCTCCTCCGAGGAGAAGCTCGCCGCGTACGAGCGCGGCCGGGAGGTCGCCAAGCGCGCGATCGAGCTCGCGCCGCGGAACACCAAGGCGCATCTCTGGTACGCGGCGAACCTCGGCCGCTGGGCGATCACCAGGGGGAAGCTGCGCGCGGCCTTCCTGGTCTCGACGATCCGCGAGGCCATCGAGACCGTCCTCCAGCTCGACCCGAACCACGTCGCCGGCCTCGCGCTGGCCGGCTCGTTCTACCTCGAGACGCCGGGCTTTCTCGGTGGGGACGTCGCCAAGGCCGAGAGCTACGAGCGAAAGGCGCTCACCCTCGATCCCCACTTCACCCGCGCGCGGATCGAGCTGGCGAAGTGCCTCATCGAGGAGCGCCGCTACGCCGAGGCCCGGCGCGAGCTCCAGCACCTCCTCGACGAGAGGCAGCCCAGCTACGTCGCGGACTGGACGGTGCGCCACCGGCCCACGGCCGAACAGCTCCTCGCCCAGATTCGCAACAAATCCTAGAGCATGGCTTCGCGCCCTTCGCAACGACGGGCCGCCAGCCCGAACTGGCTCGTGCGGGCCGTCCGGGCCCCCATGGCGCCCGCGACCATCGGGCAGGTGGTGCGGACCCTCCGGCGTCACGTCCGCGAGTGGCGGCCCACCGCCGTCTCGGAGATCGCGGCCGAGCGGCGGGATCGTCGACTCTCGTCCGGGGCCGGCCCCCGCGGCGTGCGAGCGGCCCGCCCGGCGGCCCCGGACCCGTTCCGGGTCCTGATCGCCTGCCTGCTCTCGCTCCGCACCCAGGACACGACAACGCGCCCGGCCGCCGCGCGGCTCTTCCAGCTCGCCGACACGCCCGAGGCCATGCTCTGCCTCCGCCCCCGGACCATCGAGCGCGCGATCTTCCCGGTCGGCTTCTACCGCACCAAGGCGCGCGTCGTCCTCGGCGTCTGCCGGGACCTCGTCGCCCGCTTCGGCAGCGGCGTGCCCGACGACCTCGACACCCTGCTCACCCTGAAGGGCGTCGGGCGCAAGACCGCCAACCTCGTCGTCACCGTCGGCTTCGGCAAGCCCGGGGTCTGCGTCGACACGCACGTGCACCGGATCTCGAACCGGCTCGGCTTCGTCCGGACCCGGACGCCGGAGCAGACCGAGCTGGCGCTGCGAGCGAAGCTGCCCCGCCGCTACTGGCTCGAGTACAACGACCTCCTCGTCGCCTTCGGCCAGAACATCTGCCGCCCGCTCTCGCCGCTCTGCTCGCGCTGTCCCGTGCGCGCGGCCTGCCACCGGGTCGGCGTGACGACCGCGCGCTGAGCCGTCTCGCGCGAGCCCTCGTCCTCGGGCTCCTGCCGGCGCTCCTCGCCGGGGGCCTCTGGCGCGTCGAGCGGGATCACCCGCTCTGGCTCCGGCCCGCCCTCTGGGCCATCACCCGCCCCCGCACCGTCCCCGGCGCGCTGCCCCGCCTCGTCCTCGCCTTCCACTACCCCTGGTACGGGACGCCATGGGGGCCCGCGGGCCGCTGGCGCCACTGGAACCACGCGCGGCTCGCCATGCCCGCGGGGCGGCTCCTGGGCTTCCACGATCCCCGGCGTGAGGCGGCTCCCGGCCGTCTCGACCTCGGCTCGACCGACTACCCGCTCGACGGCCCGTACGACAGCCGCGACCCGGACGTCGCTCGCGCTCAGATCCGGGCCGCGCACGCGGCGGGCATCGACGGGTTCATCGTCTCGTGGTGGGGGCGCGAGAGCGAGGAGGCGGCGGCCTTCGGCACCCTGCTGGCGGCCGCGCGCGGAACGGCGGTCCAGCTGGCTCTGTATTACGAGACCGGAGAGCTCTGGCGGCGAGGCGGCGCGGGTGTCGCGGCCGATCTCGAGGCGCTGCTCGATCGCTACGGCCGCGACCCGGCGTGGCTCCGCGTGGACGGGGCGCCGGTCATCTTCGCCTACGCCGCCCACCGCCTGCGCCCCGCCGTCTGGGAGTACGTCCTCCGCCGGCTTCACGCCGGCGGCCGCCGCGTCTTCCTGGTCGGCGATTCACCCCGGCCGGGCTGGATCGAGCTCTGCGACGCTGTACGCCTCTACACGCCGGTCCCTTTCCTCGCCCGCGGGCAGGACCCGGCGCTCGTCTACCGGGAGCGGGCCGCTGCCGCGCACGCCGCAGGAATTCCCTTCATGCCCGCGGTCGCGCCCGGGTTCGACGACCGGGCGATCCGCGAGCCGGGCACCGTCGTCGACCGGGCCGGTGGGGCGCTCTACGATGCGACGTGGCGCGCCGCCCTCGGCGTCGAGCCCGCGTGGGTCCTCATCGCGTCCTGGAACGAGTGGCACGAAGGGAGCGAGATCGAGCCGAGCCGCGAGCACGGCGCAGCCTACCTCGAGGCGACGCGCCGCTGGGTCGAGCTCTTCCGCGCGGGCGGCCGCTAGTGCGGGCGCCCGTCATGAGCCCGACGGCTCGAACAGCTCGACGATGTTGCCGGACGGGTCGAGCGCCAGAACCTGCTTTCCGCCCGGGCCGCTCACGATCTCGCTGCGGAAGCGCACCCCCGCCGATTTCATCTCCTCGACCCGCCGAGCGAGCTCGCCGACCTCGAGGACCAGCCGGTTCCAGCCGCCGGGCCCCGGCTTCGCCCCGTCCGCCATCGGCCGCGCCGCCGATGTCCCCGGCCCGCTCAGCCACAGCCGCAGGTCCTCCCGCGCCACCACGGCGAACGCCGCGCCCATCCGCCGCTCGACCCGGAAGCCGAGATGCGACGTATAGAACTCCACGGCGGCGTCCACGTCCGCCACGAGGTACCTGACGGCTGCCACTCGCGTCCCCTCCACCGGCACCGGACGACGGCGCCCCTTACGCGTCGTGCCCCGTGTAGCCGACGAACGGCGACTCGCCGGGTTTCTGCTTCGACGGCAGCGAGATGCGGAACTTGCAGAGCGCGTCGCCGCGGGTCTTGATCGCCTCGAACTGCACGACCATATCGGGGTGGTAACGCCGGTAGTACGTGGGGTGGAGCTCGTAGTCGTAGATGTAGCCGAGCGCGAGGCCGCGCCTGCCGAACTCGTTCCAGACCGAGGCGTAGGGGCACCAGGTGCAGTCCTGGTGCCAGGTGCCCTCGGTCAGGAGGCCCGGCGCAAACCGCCAGATCGAGATGAGCTGGCCATCCCAGTGCTCCATCAGCGTCTTGACGTTCAGGTCCCGGCCGGCGGCCAGGTGGGCGGCCCGCTGGCGGTCGGCGCGCTCGCAGGCGAGGTCGCGCACATGCTGGCGCAGCTCCGCCTCCCCCAGCATGTCGAAGCGCTTCGTCTCCTCGTCGGCGCAGAAGTAGTAGAGGGCGCCGTTGTGCATCGCGGTGCGACGGGCGAGCTCGGTCGCGTCGGCGAGGCGGTCGAAGATGTGCGAGTCCACCGGCGAGCGCGCCCCCTCCGCGGCCGAGGTGACCGTCCACGTGACCGTCCACGGGCGTCGCAGATCGAGCCGGGCGGTGTCGAGGGACACCGAGGCTCCGAGGCCCTCGGCGAGGCCGGGGAGGACGCCGCGGTAGTAGAGGCGGGCGATCTCGACGCCCGTGTCATACTCGCGCCAGCGCTCCCACTCCGGCGCGTCGTTGATCGTCACCGTCACCGCGCGATCCGATCCCTCGATGGCACCGGTGCCGCTCGCCGAAAGCAGGTGGTAATCGGCCATGTCCCAGTGCTCCACGACCGTCCGCGCGGTGAGCCGCGCGCCGGCCGCCTCGAGCGTCTTCCGGATCACCCCGGCGCGGTACAGCCCGTAGCGGTGGAGCGCATGACGGATTGCCTTCTCGCCCTCGTCGCCGAACCGCCTGACGGGCGAGTGGGCGAAGTGGCGGCCGAACATCGCCTGAAAGCGCATCAGGTCCTGGCAGCTCTGAACCACTCCCGCTCGGTCGATCCGTTCGTCGAACCCCATGGCGACGACCCCCCCGGGGCGCGGCGCATCCGGGACACCGGAACGCGGCAGGGCCCGGCAGCCAGTCTACCCCGAGTCAACCTCCGACCGGCACTCGCGAACCACCGTCGACTGCTCGATGCTGCCGGCCGGGCAGCGCGGCGTCGGTCGCTGCGGCGGGGACGGGTCAGGCCCGCTGATCCGGACGGCGGGTGACGAGGGCCCAGGCGGTGGCGAGCCGAGCCAGCCCGGGGACCCGGACGAGGGCGGCATCGAGCGCCTCGAACCCGCGCGCCGCGCTTGGGCCGAGGGCGACTGCGCCGGGCAGGCGCGCCCAGACGTTCCGCGGGAGGAGGTGAAAGGGCCGGCAGGCGAGCACATGAAAGCCGGCCGCCTCGAACAGCCCGACCGCCTCGGCGCGGGTGTAGGCGCGGTCGTGGTGGAAGCGCCCGAGGCGCCGGCCCAGCCACTCGGTCCAAGCGCGGCGGTTCGGAAGGTGGTAGGTGACGAGCCAGCCGCCCGGCCCGAGGACGCGCCGCAGCTCCGCGAGCGCCGCCCGCTCGTCGCCGACGTGCTCGAGGACCCCGCAGTTCAGGACCGCGTCGAACTCCCCGTCGGCGAACGGGAGCCCGGGCCCGCGCGCGACGACGCAGGCGACGTCGGTGCCGGCCAAGAGGCCGCTCGCCGCACCCTTGTCCTCGACGTCGTAGGCGACGACCTCGAGCCCCTGAGCTCGAAGGAGCAGGCTCGTCTGCCCCCACCCGGCGCCCCAGTCGAAGACGCGCCTGCCGCCCGCCCCGGTCACGAGCCCCGCCACCTCGCGCGCCATGCCGACGTACTGGGCGACCCCGGCGGCGCTGGCGATGTTCGCGTACTCCGGCTCACGCGCGAGCCGCTCCCGGCCGAAGGCGAAGGTGCGTGCGGCGAGGTCGTCGGCGGGGGACAGCCAGGCCGAGGAGGACGACCGGTCGGTCAGCGCCGCGCTCCAGAGGCCGTGGCGGACCGGCCGGGCCTGAGCCGTCGGCCCCGCGCGCGCCGTCGCAGGCGCCGGAGCGTGGCGAGGTTCTTCCGGTCCCAGCGGTCTCCCGTTCCCTTCGGCGTCTCCAGGACCATCGGCAGCGCGCCGAGACGGGGATGGTTGAGGAGCCGGCGGAACGCCGCGAACCCGATCCGGCCGCGCCCGATGTGCTCGTGGCGGTCGAGGCCCGAGCCCAGCCCGGCCTTGGCGTCGTTGAGGTGGAAGGCGACGACCCGCGGGAGGCCCACGGCCCGGTCGAACCGGTCGAGCGTCTCGCCGAAGCCCGCCGCGCTCCGGATGTCGTAGCCGGCCGCGAAGAGATGGCAGGTATCGAGGCAAAAGACGAGCCGCTCGGGCTCACGCACGGCACCGAGGATCGCGCCCAGCTCCTCCGCCCGCGAGCCGAGGAGGTTCCCGGCGCCCGCCGCGTTCTCGAGGGCGATCCGCACCCGGTAGCCCGCCGTCCGCGTGTGGAGCTCGTCGATCGCGCGTACGATCCGGGCCAGCCCCGCCTCGCGCCCGACTCCCTTGTGCGAGCCCGGATGGATCACCACGAACGGCAGGCCGAGGCGCTCGGCGCGCTCCAACTCGTCCCGGAAGGCGCTCACCGCCCGGCGCCACTCCGCCCCCGCGGGCGAGGCGAGGTTGATCAGGTACGTCGCGTGGGCGAACACGGTGCGGATCCCGGTCGCCGCTTGCTGGCGCCGGAACTCCGCGACCTCATCGGCCTGGAGGGTCCGGCCTGCCCACTGCACCTGGTTCTTCAAGAAGAGCTGGACGACCGAGCAGCCGACCGCGCGGCCGCGGGCGAGCGCCAGCGGCAACCCGCCGGCGGTCGACATGTGGGCCCCGAGGTTGTCGGCAGGCGGACCGGAGGCCGCGCGTGGGGTCATGCCGGGCGCGCGGCGGGAGGGGGGCACGGCGAATGCCGGGGGCTTTCTAGCGGAGCTTGTTCACCTCGCCGAGGATCTTCTCGGGGTCCGGCAGCTCTCCCTTCCCGTAGCGCTCGACGAACCGGATCGTGCCCTGCTTGTCGATCACGAACGTCGCCCGGTAGTTGGCGTTCAGATCGGGCCAGTAGATCCCGTACTTCTTGACGACCTCACGGTGGAAGTCCCCGAGGAGCGGGTACGAGATCCCGCCCAGCGACTTGGCCCACGCCTCGTGGCTCGGGATGGAGTCGGTCGAGATACCCACGACCTGGGTATCGGCGGCCTCGAAGGCCCTGAGGCGGGCTTCGAAGGCCGGCATCTCCCTCGTTCAGCCGGGTGTCCAGTCGAGCACGTAGAAGAGCAGGACGGTGTTCCTCATCCCCTTCGGGTCGGGGAGACTCCACTCCCTGCCCCCGGTCCCCTGGAGCTTGAACTCCGGAGCGGGGTCGCCCACCTTCAACTCCGCCATGGCGGCTTCTCCTTCTTCGCGGTTACGAACACCGAACCGGCCCCGAGCCGCTGCGGCGGTAGCGAGCCCACAGCGCGGGCCGGTAGGCCTCCAGGCACTCCTCGCGACGCCCCAGGTACTCGGCCGCGGTGACGACCCGCCCGGTCTCGAACGCCGGGCCGAGCCGCTCCCGGTACCGACGCTCACGGACCGCGTGGTGATCCACGATCACGCGGCACCCGGTTTCGTTCACGATCCGCAGCAGGTTCTCGAGCCCCGCCCGCACGGCGTCGGGGCCCGCCTGGGCTTCCAGGTAGGTCGGCGGGCCGGAGAGGTAGAGCAGGTCCGGCCGCTCCCGCAGGAGATAGGCCGTTGCGACCGCCGAGATCGGGCCCTGCACGTCGGCCGCGTGGACGAACCGCATGCCGTCGTCGACGGTGACGACCACCACGAACCCGAACCCCGAGCCCTCGCGGCCATGGGGGAGCGGCGGTGAGACCTTCACCCGGACGC
>CAZDYT010000206.1:0-6957 GCA_964509395.1 uncultured bacterium | reverse complement strand
AGGTTCTGGTACTGGCCGAAGGAGGACTCGACGATGCGCCGGATCGCCGCTTCGTCACGCACCGTCTGGACGAGGAGCGCCACGGACCCATAGCCCAGCCGGAACTGGCTCTCGATCGGCTCCGGGGGGCCGTCCACGACTGCGAGGACGTCCGCCACGCTGTCCCGCGCGTCGAGCGCGATCACGCACTTCCCCTCCGGGTCGATCCCGCGGCGCCCGGCCCGGCCCGCCATCTGGGTCAGCTCGTTGTGGGTGAGGGCGCGAAAGCCCCGGTCGGTCCGCTTGGTGAGCCCCTGGAGCACGACGCTCCGAGCGGGCATGTGAATCCCGAGGCTCATCGTCTCCGTGGCGAAGACGACGCGGACGAGCCCCCGCTCGAAGAGCACCTCGGTCAGACGCTTGAGGCTCGGCAGGATCCCGGCATGGTGGACGCCGACCCCGAGCCCCATCGCCTCGAAGACCATCTGGTTCAGGGCCGAGGCGCCGAGCACCGGATTCTCCCCCACCGCCTCGCGGATGGCCTGCTCGACCTCGCGCCGCCCGGCCTTATCGAGGAGCGGTCGGCCCTCCGCCAGGACCTCCTCGAGCGCCCGCTCGCACCCGACGCGGCTGAAGATGAAGTAGATCGCGGGCAGCCACTTCCGCGCTTCCAGCTCCTCGATCATGGCGGTGACCGAGGCGACGCGTCGCGCGTAGAAACGCCCGCGCCGGTCGCTCTCACCGTCCTCGGCGCCGATGAGGCGCGCGCGCCCGGCCCGCACCGTCTCGAGGGAGTGGATCTCGGAAGCGAGGTCCGCGAGAAGGTACTGCAGCGGCACGGGCCGGTGCGGGTGGATGATCGGGACGATGGGCCGGTGGACGAGACTGATCCAGTCGGCGATCTCCCGCACGTTCGCCACGGTCGCCGAGAGCGCGACCAGCGTGACCCCCTTGGGCGCGGACACGATGATCTCTTCCCAGACCGTGCCGCGCCCCGCGTCCCCCATGTAGTGGCATTCGTCCAGGATCGCGTGGCCGAGGCCCTCCAGCGTGCCGGTATAGAACATGTTGCGGAGGATCTCCGTGGTCATGACGAGGATCGGGGCCCGGGGGTTCACCTTGACATCGCCGGTGAGGATCCCGACCTCCGCGACCCCGAACTGCCGGCAGAAGTCGGCGTACTTCTGGTTGGAGAGCGCCTTGAGCGGCGTCGTATAGGCGATCCGCTTCTTGCGCAGGAGGGCTTCGTGGATCGCGAACTCGGCGATCAGGGTCTTCCCCGCGCCGGTCGGTGCCGAGACGATGACCGACGAGCCCTCGAGCACCGCCAGGATCGCCTGGATCTGGAACTCGTCCAGCGGGAACGGGTAACGGCGTTCGAAGCTCCGGTAGAGGTCGAGGGCGTCCAGGGAGATGCGGCCTTCGTCGAGGGCGGCCTGGACGAGCGGGGGAATTCGGTAGGTCAACGGTCGGGTTCGTCCCTCCTCGCTTCGCATTGTACACCGCACACGCGCCGATCGGAGCGGGCGACGCCCGCCTTGACACCAGCGGCGCGGCCGTGCTAGAGGGAGCCCCGGATCCCCCGACGACCCCCACCCCGACCTGACGGGAGAGCCGATTCGATGCCGGACGTCTCCGTCTCCGCCCAGTTGGCCCAGCGAATCGCCGCGTTCCGGTTCCGAGACCTCCCGCCGGAGGTGGTCGCCCAGGCGAAGCTCTACCTGCTCGACACGGTGGGCGCCATGCTGGTCGCCTCCTCGCCCCGCTACCCGGCGAGCCGCCTCATCATGGAGTTCGTCCGCCGGCTCGGCGGCGTGCCCGAGTCCACGCTGATCGGCCAAGGCGTCCGGACCTCGTGCGTGAACGCGGCGCTCGCCAACGGGACGCTCGGGTACTACTGCGACATCGAGCCCCACCACGGCGGCGCCATCCTCCACGCCCCGGCCGTGATGGTACCGACGAGCCTCGCGGTGGGCGAGAAGGAGAAGGCCGACGGCCGGCGCTTCCTCACGGCCATGGTTCTCGGGATCGAAGTGGCCTGCCGCGTCTCGTACGCCTTCGATCCCGTCGCGCTCTACAAGCGCGGGTTCCACCCGAGCGCGATCTGCGGCGCCTTCGGCGCGGCCGCCGCCGCCGGCCGACTCTTCCGGCTCCGGCCGAGCCGGCAGGCGGTCGCCCTGGGGCTGGCCATGCAGCAGGCGTCGGGCCTGCTCGCCTGGGCTGACGACCCGACGGAGCACTCGAGGCCGTTCAATCCCGGCCTCGCCGCCCGCAACGGGACGACGGCGGCCTACCTCGCCCACCTCGGGTTCGGCGGGCCGCCGGCTCCGTTCGAGGGGAAGTACGACGCCTTCACCGCGTTCTCGGGAACGGCCAATCCGGACGCCCTCCTCGCGGACTGGGGTCGCCGCTTCCACCTCCCGGAGCTTGCCTACAAGCTCTACTCCTCCTGCGCGTTCACCCACCCGGGGCTGGACGCCCTGCTCGGGCTGGCGGCCGACGAGCAGCTGACGGCCGCGGACGTCGAGCGCATCGTGCTGCGGTTCCCGAAGAACGGCGCGCACATGATCGACGGAAACCCGCTCAAGTCGCACAATGCCCAGTACATCCTGCCGGTGGGGCTGGTCTTCGGACGCGTGACGATCGACGACATCCTGAAGAACCGCAGCCGGCACCCGGAGGTCGCTCGGCTCAGCGCCGGGATGACGCTGGTGCACGACCCGTCGCTGGATGCCCAGTACCCGGAGCGCTACACCTCGGTGGTCGAGATCACGACCCGGGACGGCCGGACGCTCTCTCGCCGGGTCGAGTCCGCGAAGGGCACCCCCGAAAACCCGCTGACGCCGGACGAGGTGCGCATGAAGTACCGGCGCTTGACCGCCGGGGTCGTTCCGGCCGCCCGGGCCGAGGCCATCCTGGCGCTGGTGGACCGGATCGACCGCGAGGCCGACGTGACCCGCCTCGCGGGGCTGCTGCGGGCGAGGACCGGGGGCGCGGGGGCGAAGCCAGGCGTCTCACGGGTACCTGCATGAGTGAGACGGGCTAAGACCCGACGCGAGGCCCGCCGGAAAGGCGCCGCGAGCGCCCGTCCCGAGGCCGCCGCCGGAGGTTTCCCCCGCCTTCCGCCTCGCGTCAGGCGGCGCTCCGGCCCGTGAGCCGGCTTGACAGCCTCGCGTCCCGCACGCTGTAATGGCGGGGCAACGCAAGGCGACGCCCAGCGTGATGCGGGCGCGACGGCGGGCTGGATGGAGGTTCGCCCATGAGGGCTTATGTCCTGATCGAGACGAGCGCCGGGAAGACCAAGGCCGTGAAGAAGGCCCTGGCCAAAGTGAAGCCCGGGAAGTGCCGGGTCGAGTCGCTGGACGCCGTCACCGGCCCGTACGACTACATTGCGGTAGTCGAGGGACCCTCCCTGGACGACATCGGGCAACTCGTCACCGACGGGATCGGGGCCATCGACGGGGTAACGCGCACGACCACGTGCCTGGCGGTTGCGATCGGGTGAGACCGAGGCGGGCACCTGGCCGCTGCGTCGCCGGTGCCGTCGCCGCGGCGCTCCTGGCCGTCGCCGGGTGGGTGATCGCCCAGCCGGCCAAGCCCAATTACCTTCCGTACGCGGAGTTCCGGTCCGACGATACCCCCCAGAGCGTCGCCCTCAAGCGGGGCTACAACGAGACCGTGCAACGCTATAACCAGGACCTCTACGACTACCACGTCACCCTCGAGGCACACGACCGCCTCGTCGACATCCACAACCGCTCGACGGATCCGGCCGAACGGAGGCGGGCGCGTCAGGATGCCCAGGCACTCCGGGCCAAGCTCAACGCCCTGCGCGGCGACGTGATGACCCGGGCGGCCGCGGTGGATGAGGCCGTGCGCCGTGCGGCCGCGGGCGGCGTCACGATCACCCGCTGACGACCCTCGGCGGGAGCTTCCATCCCACCCACTGCCATCCCACCCACCGCCGCGGCGCCCGCGGAGGTCCGGGCCGGTGCCTGCTCGGCGCCAAGGCCACACGGAATAAGCCGAAACCACCGATCCCGGTCGCCAGGTGTATGGAGCGATCGATCCCTTCCCCGGGTCTCCGAAACTTGACGGGCACCGGGGTTCTCCCTTAGAGTACGACCAAGGTCGGGATTCCCGGGGAGGGGCGCGATGCGCCAGACGCGGGTACCCCGACAAGCCTTCCAAACGCCCTCCTGGCCCATGGCCGGCGAGGGCGCTCGTCTGTTCACTCCCACCGTCCCGGAGACACTCGCCTCACGAGCGCGCGAAATCCGGCGGGCGACTCCGCGGAGCATCCCGCCGGTGTCATCAACGGAGGGTCGGGCGACCGAGACGACTCGTTGCCACGGGGGATCGTCATGAACAGGTCCAGGTGCTTTGGGGCAGTGGCCGGTGTCTGGCTCGCGGCATTGTTCGCCAGCGCGAGCCCCGTGGCGGGTCAGGTGCCTTTCTCGCCGCCCCCCGCGGTCTCCTTCCCCGTCAACCACGATCTCTCCCCCCGTCTGCGCGACATGCCGCCCATCCCGCCGGCAGCGGTGCAAGCGCCCCGCGTGATCCCGAGACAGCCCCGTCCCACGCCGCGGGGCCTCCAGCGCCCGGCGGTGAAAGGCCCGTCCTCGGGCCCAACGACGCCGGCGGCCCCGGCGACGAGCAACATGCCGGCCCCGACGCAGAACTTCGATGGCGTCAACAACGTCGACAGTGTGCTGCCGCCCGATCCGAACGGGGACGTCGGGCCCAACCACTACGTCCAGTGGGTCAACGTGTCCTTCGCCATCTATGCCAAGAGCGGCACCCGGCTCTATGGCCCGGCCGCGGGCAACACCCTCTGGGCCGGGTTCGGGGGGCCGTGCGAGAGCCGGAACGACGGGGACCCGATCGCCCTCTACGACCGCCTGGCCGACCGCTGGCTCATGAGCCAGCTCGCGGTGCCCAACTTCCCGGCGGGCCCCTTCTACCAGTGCATCGCCGTGTCGGAGACGCCCGACCCCACCGGCGCCTACTATCGGTACGCCTTCCTGATCAGCGACACCAAGCTGAACGATTATCCGAAGTTCGGAGTCTGGCCCGACGCGTACTACCTGGCGATCAACCAGTTCGACGAGATCTCGCTGACGGCAGCCGGCCAGGGCGTGGTGGCCTTCGAGCGGGCCAAGATGCTGGCTGGCGACCCGGCCGCCGCCATGGTGTACTTCGACCTGTTCTCGGTCGACCCCACCCTGGGCGGCATGCTCCCCTCACACCTGAACGGTCCTCCGCCGCCCGCGGGCTCGCCGAACTACTTCGTCCAGGTCGACGACGATGCCTGGGGCTACGCCCCCGATCAGCTTCAGGTCTGGCAGTTCCACGTGGACTGGGCCGATCCGGCGAACTCGACGTTCACGCGTGCCGCGCTCCTGCCGACGGCGCCGTTCGACTCCAGCATGTGCGGCTACGCTCCGAACTGCATCCCCCAGCGCGGCACCGGCGCCAGGTTGGATGCCCTCTCCGACCGGCTGATGTACCGGTTGCAGTATCGCCACTTCGGCGCGTACGACACCCTGGTCGTCAACCACACCGTGGATGTCGGCGGCGACCACGCCGGCATCCGCTGGTACGAGATCCGGCGCGTCGACGGCGCGCTCTCCATCTACCAGCAGGGCACGTACGCGCCCGATGCGGCCCACCGCTGGATGGGGAGCATCGCCATGGACGGCGCCGGCAACGTCGCCCTCGGCTTCAGCGTGTCG
This sequence comes from uncultured bacterium, assembly GCA_964509395.1. GTDB lineage: Bacteria > Methylomirabilota > Methylomirabilia > Rokubacteriales > DASRDR01 > CAZDYT01. Next base: position 1,243 of record CAZDYT010000206.1, on the reverse strand, counting down.
AGCAACACTCTCTATCCCTCCATCCGCTACGTCGGCCGGCTCACCGGGGACCCGCTGGGGACGCTCCCCCAGGGAGAAACGACGCTCAAGGCCGGGGGCGGGTCCCAGACCCATCCCTCGGGGCGGTGGGGCGACTACAGCACGCTGAGCGTCGACCCGATGGACGACTGCACGTTCTGGTACACCCAGGAATACTACGCGGCGACGCGGAGCTTCAGCTGGCGGACGCGGATCGGCAGCTTCAAGTTTCCCTCGTGCGCGTCGACCGCGACAGGCGCCGACCTGTCGATCGCCTTGACCGACGCCCCTGACCCCGTGTTCGCGGGGAGCACCCTCACGTACACCATCACCGTCACCAACAACGGCCCGCAGTCGGCCAGCGGGGTCACGGTCACCGACCCCCTGCCCACGGGGGCGACATTCGTGTCGGCCGGCTCCGCGCAAGGGAGCTGCGCGGGGACGACCACCATCACCTGCGCGCTCGGCGTCCTGGCCCGCGGCGCCCGCGCCACGGTCACGCTCGTCGTCACGCCCACCGTGGGCGGGGCGTTCAGCAACACCGTCTCGGTCGCGGGGAACGAGGCCGATCCCAATCCGGCCGACAACGCGGCCACGGCAGTGACGACCGTTATCGTCCCGAACCCGGTTCCCGTGGTCAGCACGCTGTCGCCGAGCGCCACGGCGGCGGGAAGCGCCCCCTTTACGCTGACGGTCAACGGGAGCGACTTCATCCCATCGTCGGTGGTGCGCTGGAACGGGGCGGACCGGACCACCTCGTTCGTGAGCCCGAGCCAACTCGAGGCGGCTATCCCCGCGAGCGACGTCACGACGGCTGGGACAGCCCAGGTCACGGTCTTCAATCCCGCGCCGGGAGGCGGCACCTCCAGCGCTCTGACCTTCACGATCACCCCGGTGCTGCCCGGCAACGAGACCCTGAGCGTGAGCCCCACGACCCTCGCCGCCGGCGGGACCCTCACCGCCACCTGGAGCGGCATCGCCAACCCCACTCCCGCGGACTGGATCGGGCTCTACCTGCCCGCGTCCTCCGACGGGGGCTACCTGGCGTATCGGTACACCACCGGCTATACGAGCGGCAGCGTGCCGTTCGTGCTGCCCGCGGCGCTGGCCCCGGGCACCTACGAGCTCCGGCTGTTTTCCAACAACAGCCTCACCCGCTTGGCCGTCAGCAACCCCTTTACCGTCCCGGCACCCCCCAGCCTGGCCGTCAGCCCCACGACCGTCG
>CAZDYT010000205.1:0-6971 GCA_964509395.1 uncultured bacterium | reverse complement strand
TCCGGACCTCCCCCGAGGAGGGGTTGCGCCGGCGAAGCCGGCGTTCGGAGCGGAAGGCCTCGAGGCGTTGCGGTCGTTCTTTCGCGAGTGGCGCGGGTTCTCCGACAGGCTCCTAGTCCGACTTATTCACGAAGCGTCGGGCGGGTCCTGCCGCGGCGAACAGCCCACCGGCGTCCTCGCGGCGGAAGAGCGGGGCGCCCCTGAGGCCGTCCGGAGCGGTGCGCGTGAAACACCCCCGGCGGTGTATCCCCGCCGCTCCGGGCGCCGTGGGCGCCCGGTCGCCGCGTCACCCACCCTTCCCTGCGTGCATTCGTGAAGGATGCGCGGTAGCGCGTTCGCGGCTCGGCCATGATGCGCGGCCCGGCGGGCGTCTGGGCCTCCGGGCGGATGTCCCGACCTCGGGGCTTGCCCCGATCCTGATCCGATGCGGCTGGTTCTCGCCTCGGCCTCGCCGCGCCGCCGCGAGCTGCTCGCGGGGCTCGGCCTCGCCTTTGACGTGGTTCCCAGCACCGTGGAGGAGTCGCTCTCGGCCGGGGTGCCGATCCCGGGGTTGGCCACTCGTCTCGCCCTCGCCAAGGCTCGCGACGTGGCGGGACGCGTGGGCCCGGCGATCGTCCTCGCGGCGGACACCCTCGTCGTCCTGGGCGGCGTCCCGTTCGGCAAGCCAGCCTCGCCCGAGGAAGCCCGCCGGATGCTCACGGCGCTGCGGGGGCGCGCCCACGACGTGGTGACCGCGGTGGCGGTTGTCGAGGCCGGCGCGCGGCGCGAGGCGACCGCGACCGTGGTGAGCCGGGTCGTGATGCGCGCCTACACCGCGACCGAGCTCGAGACCTATCTGGCGACGAGCGAGCCGTACGACAAGGCGGGCGCCTATGCCGTCCAGGGAGAGGGCGGCCGGCTGGTCGAGCGGGTCGAGGGCTGCTACACCAACGTGGTCGGGCTCCCGGTGACGACGACCGCCCGGCTGCTCCGCGCGTTCGGTCTGCCCGCCCCCGAGCCCCCGCGCTGACGATCGGGGAGGCGGACCGGAAATGAGTTACGGCCGGGAGCCGGGATTGAGGCCAGCCCGCACGGCGGTGAGGAACGGAGGTTCCCGGAGGGCCTGCGGCGTGATCTTCAGCGTGACGGGCCAGGGACTCCCTGCCCGGAGCACCGCGAGCGTCGTGGCGAGGCCCGCTTCCGTGGCGTCACCGTCGGGCGAGTAGGCGCTCTGGACGGCCCCGAGCCAGGCGACGAAGCGGTCGCGGTCCCGTACGAGGCGCGGGGAAAGCCGATCGGCGATCTCGGCCGGCGGGGCGGCCGCGAGCCATGCCTGGACGCGGATCACGGCGCGGACGTATGCCCCGAGCGCGGGCTCGAGGGCAGCGAGCTCCCGCTCGTCGGCCCGCGCCACGCTCACGACCTCGTAGAACGGCCCGCCGAGCTGCCGGGTCGCGTCCTCGGCCCGGCGCACGTCGACGAGCACACTGCCCACGCCGGCCGCGACCGCCCGCGTGGCCCAGGGCTCCTCGAGAGCGGCCGCCGCCAGTTCACCGGAGCCGAGACGGGCCATCACCGTGGTCCCGCCGAAGCTCAGGAGCTCGAGCTGCCAGGGCTCGATCCGGCGCGCGCGGAGGAGCGCGGCGAGGACGAGATGTCCGGTCGTGCCGGGACCCGGAATCCCGACACGCGTGCCGCGGAGATCCTCCACGCGGACGACGCGATCGCGGTGCTTCGCGGAGACGAGCAGGACGACCGCGGGCGCCCGGGTGTGGGCGACGAGGATCCGCACGGGGGTGCCGCGCGCCCAGGCGCCGCGCACGGCTTGGTCGGCGGTCGTGACGGCCACCGCCGCCTCATCCTCGCGGAGCGCGTCGATGGCGGCCGCGGCGTGCTTGGCCCGGCGCAGCGTCACCCGCACGCCCTCGGCCTCGAAGGTGCCGAGTGCCGCCGCCGCGTGAACGGCCAGGTAGGCGGGGGCGTCCTCCGGACCCCCGACGCTGGCGACGAGCGCCGGAGACCCGGCGAGCAGCGCGGCGGCCCCGGCGGCGGACGCGAGAAGGACGCCCGTCACGAGATGTCGAGGACGCGTGGGTGCACGCCGAAGTCGCGCGGGTGATACTCGCGGATCTCGGCGAGCTGTTTGACGCGGCTCGCCATCCGCCACGCGGCCTCGCGGAGCGAGGCGAGGCGGTCACGCTGTGGATCGTCGGGGTCCATCTCCTCGACGGCCACCTCGAGGTGCGCGATGATCGTGGTCAGGGGATCGTTGACCTCGTGGGCGAGGGTGGCGGCCATCTCCATCATCACGCGCATGCGCTCACGATCCCGGAGCGACCTCTCGTACGCCCGGTACGTGTCGAAGAACGCCCCGACGAGGACGAGGAAGAAGCCGGGCACGAGACCGTCGGCCTCGAGGGTCTCGTACGTCCGCGAGACGCCGTAGAACCACTCGAAGAGATCGAGCCGGGACTCGACGAGCCAGCCGATCCCGGCAAGGATCAGCATGACCAGGACCATCAGGTGCCGGCTGAGCAGCGACTGAAGCATGCCGCGCCCTCCCTCGCTTCCGCGCACTAGTCCACTCCGCAGGCGGCTCCTCCGCCTCTACGACGCCCTGCTCCGCCGTTTCGGCCCTCAGGGCTGGTGGCCGGCCCGCTCGACCTTCGAGGTCGTCGTCGGCGCCATCCTGGCCCAGGGCACGGCGTGGGTCAACGTCGAGCACGCCATCGCCCGGCTGCGGCGGGCCCGGGCGCTCCGCCCGGCCGCGCTCGCGCGCCTACCCGCGCGACGCCTGGCCGCGCTCGTGCGGGCCTCGGGCTTCTTTCGGGTCAAAGCCGAGCGGCTTCGCGCCTTCCTCCGGCACCTCGCCCGGCACCACGGTGGCGACCTGCGGCGATTGCTCCGCCAGCCGGCTCCGACCCTTCGGGCAGAGCTCCTGTCGATCCCGGGGGTCGGCCCGGAGACGGCGGATACGATCCTCCTCTACGCCGCCGCCCGCCCCACCTTCGTGGTGGACACGTACACGCGCCGCATCCTCTCCCGGCACCGGGTCGTGCCGCCCGACACGGACTACGCCGAGCTCCAGGCCGTCTTCATGGAGAACCTCCCGCGCGACCCCGGGCTCTTCAACGAGTATCACGCGCTCCTCGTCCGGATCGCGAAGGAATATTGTCGGGCCCGGCCCCTCTGCGAGCGCTGCCCGTTGCGGTTCGATCTGCGCGGGCGGCCGCCGCGGCTTTAACTTCGGAGGGGGGCACAGCCCCCCTCCGAGACCTCCCCCAGAGTTGCGCGGGCGAAGCCCGCGTGCGGAGCGGTTCGGTCATGGTCGCGCGGACTGGCAGCCGTGGGCGGGCGTACGCTTGCCGGTTCTTGGCCTCAGGGAAAGCCGGGCGGGGAGGGGGCCGCTCAGTGCTCAGGCCTGGCCGAGGGCGGCGCGCAGGAGTGGGGGGAGGACGAACATCGCCTGACAGACCGACGCGTTGAAGTGCGGGTCGTCGGCGAGCCCGGCCTCGCGGAGCGCCCTGTCGACTCGGCGCGGATCGAGATGGAGCGTGGCGGCGTCATCGGAGGCGAAGAGCAGCCCCTCGGGATACCCGAACGACGGCACGTAGACGTGACCCGACCGGACGTGGCGAAACGCACCGGCCATGAGGGCATAGAGGTGCTTGTGATGGGCCCAGTCCCGGATGGAGAGCTCTTGGGCCTGCGCGACGCAGATCCCGCCCGGCACGAGAGCCTGGCGGATCCGCGCGAAGTACTCCCGGGAGTAGAGATGGTGGGAGGCCGTCCCCTCGCCCGTGGGGTCCGTGATGTCGGAGATCACGATTTCGAACGACCCGGCCGGGACCGAGGCCAGGTACTCCCAGGCGTCCATGTGATGGAGGACCGCGCGGGGGTCCCGGTGAGCCCCGCTCCAGAGGAAGGGCATGAACTCCTGAGTCGCCCGGGTGACCAGCGGGTCGATATCACACACCACGGCGGCGCCCACGGTCGGGAAGCGCAGGACTTCGCGAAGGACGTGGCCATCGCCTCCGCCCGCGATGAGGACGCGCTTGGCCCCCCTGATGCCCAACAAGGCGGGCCACGAGATGGCCTTCGCGTAAACCATCTCGTCCCGCTCGGCGGCCTGGGGAGACCCATCGAGGATCAGCATGCGCCCGAAGTCGTAGGTCTCGCACACTTCGACCCGTTGATACGGAGACTCCCCGACGAACAGCGACGTGCGAACCCGGTGCAGGATCTTCAGGTTCTCGGCCCAGCCGTCGCAGTACCACGAGCCCCCGAGGTCGTGGTGCCCCGATTCTGTCATGCGTGCCGCTCGGTCGTCCGGGCCGCCGCGCTCAGCCTTGGGCGAGATCGAGCCAGACACGAGGGAAGGTGGGCGGTCGCCAGGTGGTGAACCGGTCGAGCAGCGCGGCGGGCGTGTCGGCGGCGAGCAAGAGTCCCGCATGCTCGGGCCGCCCGAACTCCACCCCGACGGCGTGGGCGAGCATCTGGATGAGCCCGTCCCAGTAGCCCCGCACGTTCAAGAGGCCGTTGGGCTTCTCGTGGATCCCGAGCTGCGCCCAGGTGAGGACCTCGAGCGTCTCCTCGAGCGTGCCGAGCCCGCCGGGGAGCGCGATGAAGCCGTCGGCGAGCGAGGCCATCAGCGCCTTGCGTTCGTGCATGCTGTCGACGACGCGCAGCTCGGTCAGGCCTGGATGCGCGAGCTCCGGTGACGCGAGCGGGCCCGGGATCACCCCGATCACCTCCGCGCTCTGCGCGAGGACGGCCTCCGCCAGCACGCCCATCAGCCCGACCGAGCCGCCCCCGTAGACGAGCCCGACTTTCCGCCGCACCAGCTCCGTGGCCAGCGCGCGGGTGGCGGCGGCATAGTCCGGATGTCCGCCCTCGGCGGAGCCGCAGAAGACGCAGACGCGCTTCATTCAGGCGCGCTCGACGGCGAACAAGCGCCACTCGCCGGGGACGCCCTTGAGCGGGTGGACGCCGCGGTCGGCGAAGCGAAGGCCCGCGCCCGCGACGAGATCCTTGACGGTGTGGGAAACCAGGATCTCCCCAGCGCCCGCCGTGGCCGCGACGCGGGCGCCGATGTGGACGGCGATGCCGCCAACCTTGTCGCCCATGACCTCGCATTCCCCGGTATGGAGCCCGGCCCGAATCTCGATCCCGAGCGTGCGGACTGCGTCGCTGACTGCGCAGGCGCAGCGGACCGCGCGCGCCGGCCCGTCGAAGGTCGCCAGGAACCCATCCCCCGCCGTGTCCACCTCGTGGCCCCTGAAGCGGCCGAGCTCGCGGCGCACCAGGGTGTGATAGCTCTCCAGGAGGTCGCGCCACCGCCGATCGCCGATCCGGGCGGCGTGCGCGGTGGCGCCGACGATGTCCGTGAAGAGGACCGTGGCGAGGACCCGATCCGGCTCCGGCCCGTGCCGGACGCCGGTGAGGAACTCCTCGATCTCGTCGACGATGGCGTCGGCGTCGCCGACCCAGCCGACGTGGTCGTCGCCGGGGAGCTCGACGTACTTCGCTCCCGGGATCCGCTCGGCCATGTAGCGCGCCTGTCCGACGCGGACGTTCCGGTCGCCCGTCCGGTGGAGGATGAGCGCGGGCACCCGGACCGCGGGCAGGACGTGCCGGACGTCGATCTCCCGGTTCATCCGCATCACGGCCAGTGCTGCCCCCGGGCTCGCCGCGAGCCGCAGGTAGCTCGCCCACCACTGCTTGAAGCGCTCGTCGTGAGCGGCGCTGGGCGCCCAGACCTGGAGGCCCATGGGGCCGCCCCACTCCCGCTCCATGGTGCTGAGCAGGACCTCCCACTCGGCGTCCGTCCGGCCGAAGGGGTGATCCGGCGCCCACGAGCGTCTCGCGTAGGAGCCGTAGATCACGAGCGCGGTCGTGCGCTCGGGATACGTGGCGGCGAACAGGATGGACATCGGCCCGCCTTCGGAGGTTCCGAAAAGTGCGGCCCGCTCCGACCCGACGGCGTCCATCACCGCCCTCACATCGTCCATGCGCTGCTCGAGCGTCGGCACCTCCGACACCCGGTCGGACAGGCCGGTCCCCCGCTTGTCGAACCGGATGAGGCGGGAAAAGGAGGCAAATCGCTCGAAGGACCGGGCGAGCGGCAGGTACTCCCAGGCGTACTCGAGATGGGACACGAACCCCGGCACGTAGACCAGGTCCAGGGGGCCCTCGCCGAGCGCCTGGTAGGCGACGTGCACGTCCCCGCTCTTGGCGTACCGCGTCTCGTGCTGCACGGGGATAGTCTCGCTCGGCAGGGTCGGTCGCTGCAACGGGCGCCCAGGCCGGCTCAGCGCCCGCGGGCGAGCTCGAGGATGAGCTCCGCGAGTTGCTCGGCGGCGTCCGGGCGGGCGAGGCTCCGGGCGCGCTCGGCCATCTGCTTGAGGCGCCCGGGGTCCCCGAGAAGCTCCTCCACGCGCTCCACCAGCCCGCTCGGCGTCAGCTCGCGCTCCGGGAGAAGCACGGCCGCGCCCGCCTCCGTCAGGATCCGGGCGTTGGCCGTCTGCTCGTCCCCGCGCGCGCCGGGGAGCGGGATCAGGAGGGCCGGCAGCCCGAGGGCGCACAGCTCGGTCACCGTACCCGCGCCGGCGCGGCTCACCACCAGCGTCGCCGCGGCGTAGACGTCGGCGAGCTCCTCGGTGACGAACTCGGCCAGCCGGTAGCGCGCCCGGGTCGGCGCCGAGAGGCGGTGGGCCTGCCGCGCGAGCCAGCCGGCGTCGTCGTACTCGTTGGCGCCGCACTGGTGGATGAGCTGGCCGAGGGTGAGGAGCCGCTCGAGCGCGGCGCCGACGGCGCGGTTGATCCGGTGCGAGCCCTGGGCCCCGCCCGTGACGTAGACCAGCGGGACGGTCGCGTTGAGCCGGAGGCGCTCCACCGCCCGCGCCCGGTCGCCCGCGAGGAGCTCCGGGCGCACGGGGTTCCCCGTCACGACGACCTTCCAGGCCGGGAAGGCCGCAGCCGACGCGGCGAAC
>CAZDYT010000204.1:0-6971 GCA_964509395.1 uncultured bacterium | reverse complement strand
CCCACTTTGTGGGTGGCGGCGGTCGCCCTCTGGCAAATGAACCGGACCTGCCTCCCCCTCAAACCTGAACTCCGCGGTGACGCGCGCCCGGCCGGCGCTTGGGTCCTCACCGGTTCGCGCGGTACTCCTCCAGCCACGCCATCTGAATCGCTTCCAGCTTCCCTTCGGTCGAAGCCTTCGGATCGTCCTCGAAGTCGTCCAGCTCCGTCACCCACCTGTGGAGGTCCGTGAACCGGACGGCCAGCGGGTCCAGGTCCGGGAACCTCTCGGCGAGCTGGATGGCGAGCTCCTCGGCGTCACTCCACTTGAGCCCCATGAGCCACCGCTCCCTCTTCAGTCGACGATCTCGACGACCACATCGCCCTGCACGACCGCCTGGCAGCCGAGCCGCGAGTGCAAGGTCAGACCCTGGGCCGTATCGAGGCGGTCTTCCTCGTCCGACTCCATCGGGGAGAGGCTTTCCTCCCTCTCCTTCACGATGACGTGGCACGTCGTGCAGGCACAGTTGCCGCCGCAGTTGTGCTCCAGCAGGATGTTGTGGTGAAGTGCGATGTCGAGGAGCGATCCCGGCTTCCCGTGGTCTCCGTACGGGAAATCCTTGTCGTCCACCTCGACCGTCACGTTCTGCGGTACGAACGTCACCTTGTATTTGGCCATGCCTCACTTCTTCTCGATGGCTTCCGTCACCCGGCGATGCTGCAGGGCCTCGCGCAGCGCCGAGTCCATCAGGAGTTCCGCCAGGTGCTGGGCTTCGTGATTGAGCCGATCGGTCGCCGCGCGAATCCGATCGGTGTCGGCCCCGTCGCGGACGCCGCGTAGCGCAGCCGCAGCTGCTCGGATCCGACCCGCCTCCTCGTCCGAGATCAGACCCGCCGGCTGGGCCAGCGCCTTGTCGGTCGCCCGCAGGACCGTGTCGGCCTCATTTCGCGCGTCGATCAGCATCCGGGCTCGGACGTCCGGCTCCGCGAACTCAAGCGACTCCTCGATCATCCGCTGGACCTCGGCCTCCGTGAGCCCGTAGGTCGGCCGCACCTCGACCGACGCCTGCGTCCCGCTCCGTAGTTCCTTGGCCGCCACATTGAGGATCCCGTTCGCGTCGATCAGGAACATCACCTCGATGCGCGGAAGGCCGCCCGGCATCGGCGGAATCCCGCGCAGCTCGAATCGCGCCAGACTGCGGTTGTCCTTCGCCAGATCTCGCTCGCCCTGGACCACGTGCATGTCGACGACCGTCTGACCATCCACCGACGTCGTGAAGTCCTCCTTCGCCGAGGTCGGGATCGTCGTGTTCCGGGGGATCAGCACGCCCACGGCGCCGCCGAGCGTCTCGATGCCGAGCGAGAGCGGCGTCACATCGAGCAGCAGCATGTGCGTGATACCCCCGGCGAGGATGTCCGCCTGCACCGCCGCGCCCAAGGCAACCACCTCGTCGGGGTTCAGCTCGGCATGGGGCGTCTTGCCGAACAGCTCCTCGACCCGACGCCGCACCAGCGGCGTTCGGGTCGCCCCGCCCACCAGCACCACCTCGTCGATCCGCGCCGCGGCGACGCCCGCATCCGCGAGGGCCATGCGGCACGGCCCCAGGGTGCGCTCAACAACCGGCTCGATCAGCGCCTCCAGCTCGGTGCGCGTCAACTCCCGCCGGTACGCAAACCCGTGCTGCGGCATCGGGATCGTCAGCACCGTCTGCTCAGCGCTCGAGAGCCGCACCCGGGCCGCCTCCGCGCCGAGGCGGATCTCCTGCATTGCCTCGGCATCGCCGGAGACGTCCGTGCCGCGCTGTTCCCGGATCTCGGCCAGCGTCATGTCGACGAGAATGCGATCGAAGTCATCGCCGCCGAGGTGCGTGTCCCCGTTCGTCGAGAGGACCTCGAAGATCCCCTCCTTCACCTTGAGGATCGAGATGTCGAAAGTCCCGCCGCCAAGGTCGTAAACCGCGATAATGCCTTCCTTCTTCCGCTGGAGGCCGTAGGCCAAGCAGGCGGCGGTCGGCTCGTTCACGATCCGGAGCACGTCGAAACCCGCGATGCGCCCGGCGTCCTTCGTCGCCTGCCGCTGGCTGTCATTGAAGTACGCCGGTACCGTGATCACCGCCTTCTCGACGGGGCGCCCGAAATGCCGTTCCGCGCGCCGCCGAAGCTCCTTGAGGATCAGCGCCGAGACCTCGGGGGGCGTCAGCTCACGGTCCGCGATGCGGATGCGCACGACATCCTGGCTCGGCGTCACGCGGAACGGGAAGTACCGCAACTCCTCCTTGACGTCCGCATACCCCTTCCCCATGAAGCGCTTGATCGAGTAGACGGCCCGCGCCGCGTTCCGGATGAGCTGTCGCTTCGCCGCGCCCCCCACGATCGGACCGTCCGGCCCGAACGCGACCACCGACGGTAATAGGGCCCGCCCTTCTTCGTCGGTGATGACCTGCGGGATGCCGCCCTCCATGTACGCCACGAGGCTGTTGGTCGTCCCGAGGTCGATCCCGACAATCAGCTCACCCAGCTTGCCGCGCGCCGGCAGCTTGATCTCCAGTTCCGCCATCACTCCGTCCTTCCCTCAAGCGAGCCCTCAAGGCTCGCGCTCAGATCACGCACAATCGTCTTGAGGTACGCACGCGTCGCCAGCAGATCTCGCATCTCGCCGAGGAGCGCCCGCCGATCATCCTCCGGCGCCGCGTCCCAGCGCGGCAACAAGGCCATCAGTTCCGGCTCGGTCCCCGCGCGGCGTGCTTCGAACGCGGCCCGCGCCGCCTCGAGCCGCGCCCGGACCTCCGGTGCCGCGTCCGGACGCGCCGCCTCGAGCTCCTGGCGGGCCTCCTGCACCTCCATGATCTCCTCGAACAGATCCGCGGGCGGGCGCGCCTGCCCGGCGGTGCCGAGCGCCATCCCCTCGAGCACGAGGAGGTACTCCACCCGGCCGACTGGGTCCCGCAGCGTCCGGTAGGCCGTGTTGACCGCGGCCGAATTCTCCAGGCTGATCGCCTGCTCCTCGGCCGAGCGAAGGCGGAAGTAGTCCGGATGGAAGCGCCGGTTCAGCTCGTGAAAGCGCCGCTCCAGGTCGACCTCGTCCAGCACGAGCCGGCGCTCGAGCCCCAGCACCGCCCAGTGGTCCGCGCCGACCGGAAACGGTTGCAGGCGTCCGCACTCCGGGCACAGATCGCCGCCCGGCGCCTCGGCGCCGCACGCCCAGCACTTGACGCTCGGCGAGCCCATCACCCCACCGTCGTCACCTTGCGCCTCAACACCCCAAAACCGGACCGGGCCTCACCCGAGGCCCGGTCCGCTTCAAAACTACCCCGGATGAAGGTCACACGCCCATCGCCCGTGCGGCTCAGGTCGTGAACGAACTGCCGCAGCCGCAGCTCGACTTCGCGTTGGGGTTGATGAACGTGAAGCCGCCCGTCAGCCCCTCGTTGACGTAGTCGAGCGTCGAGCCATTCACGTAGAGATAGCTCTTCGCATCGACCACCACCTTCACCCCGTCGATGTCGAACTGCTTGTCGAATTTCCCCAGCTCGGTGTCGAACTCCAGGTTGTAGGAGAGTCCGGAGCAGCCGCCGCCTTTCACGCCCATGCGCAAAAAGGCATTCTGGAGGTTCTGGCCCTCCATGAGCTCTTTCACCCGGTTCATCGCCGCGGGAGTCAACTGGACGGCCATTCTGCACTCCCTTGCCGTCGGACCTACGTCTGCGCCGTCGCCACGGCCCGCTTCTCGGCCCACTTCTCCTGAAAGTCCTTGAGGGCCGCCTTGATCGCGTCCTCGGCCAGGACGGAGCAGTGGATCTTCACGGGCGGCAGCTTCAGCTCGTTCACGATGTCCGTGTTCTTGATCTTCACTGCCTCGTCGACGCTCTTTCCCTTGAGCCACTCGGTCGCAAGGCTGGAACTCGCGATCGCCGAGCCGCAGCCGAAGGTCTTGAACTTGGCCTCCTCGATGACCCCCGTGTCCAAGTTGACCTTGATCTGCAGCTTCATGACGTCGCCGCACTCCGGCGCGCCGACGAGGCCCGTCCCGACGCCCGGCGTCTCCTTGGGAAAGGAGCCGACGTTGCGGGGGTTGCTGTAGTGGTCGATGACCTTCTCGCTGTATGGCATCCGTCGTTCCCCCTTTTACTCTGCCTTCCACTGCAGGGACTTGAGATCAACCCCTTCCTTCGCCAGCTCGTAGAGCGGCGACATCTCTCGCAGCCGCGCAACCACCTCGACCGTCCGATTCGCGACGTAGTCGACCTCCTCCTCAGTCGTGAACCGGTGAAGCCCGAAGCGGATCGACGAGTGCGCCAGGTCCGCCCCCACGCCGAGGGCCGCGATCACGTACGAGGGCTCGAGGGTCGCCGACGTGCAGGCCGACCCCGAGGAGAGCGCGACCTCCTTGTTCAGTCCCATCAAGATCGACTCACCCTCGACGTACGCGAACGAGATGTTGAGGTTGTGCGGCAGGCGCCTCTCCGGGTGTCCATTCAGGTACGTCTCGCCCACACTCGAGAGGATCTTGTCCTGGAGCTTGTCCCGCAGCTTGGCGAGCCGGGGCCCCTCTTCCGCCATGACCTCGCCGCAGATCTCCGCCGCCTTGCCGAAGCCAACCGCCAGCGGGACCGGAACCGTTCCCGACCTCGCACCCCGCTCGTGGCCCCCACCGTCGATCATCGGCGCGATCCGGACGCGCGGGCCCTTGCGCCGGACGTAAAGCGCTCCCATCCCCTTCGGGCCGTAGAACTTGTGCGCCGAGCAGGTCAAGAGGTCGATCCCCATCTTCTCGACGTCCACCGGAATCTTCCCCACCGCCTGGGTCGCGTCGGTGTGGAGGAGGATGCCCTTTTCCTTCGCCAGCTTCCCGATCTCGGCAATCGTCTGGATCGTGCCGATTTCGTTGTTCGCGAACATCACCGAGACCAGGATCGTCTTGTCGGTGATGGCCTTCCGGACATCGTCCGGCTTGACGAGCCCTTCGGGGCTGACGGACACATAGGTCACCCTCACGCCCTGCTTCTCCAGTCGTCGGCACGTATCGAGGATCGCGCGATGCTCGATCACCGTCGTGACGATGTGGTCCCCTTTCTCCCGATACATCTCGGCGACGCCCTTCAGGGCGAGGTTGTCCGATTCTGTCCCCCCGGACGTGAAGACGATCTCCTTGGGGTCGCGGGCGCCGACCAGCTTGGCGACCTGCTCCCTGGCCCGCTCCATCGCCACCTCGGCCTCCCAGCCGAACGGATGGTTCCGGCTCCCCGGGTGCCCGAACCTCTCCGTGAAGTAGGGGAGCATCGCCTCCAGCACCCGCGGGTCCATCGGGGTGGTCGAGTGGCTGTCCATGAAGATCGGGAGCTTCACCGCCATAGCTTTCGGCCTCCTCAGTTGCTCACCCCCGCCAAGGGCAGCGGGATCGCGACGGGCGCTCGATAGTTGTTCATTTCCTCGAGGCTCAACGTGTTCAGAAGCTGCTCGATGCTCGTCTGGATCATCCAGATGGGCCTCCGGATGTTACACCGGTCAAGCTGCGGGCATTCGAAGCTTTGGTAGCAGTGCACAATGCCGACCGGCCCCTCGATGGCTCGCAGCACCTCGCCGACCATGATCTTGCTTGGCTCACGCGCCAGGACATAGCCCCCCTTCGGGCCGTTAAGGCTCTTGATCAGCTTGCGTTTCGCCAGGCGTTGCAGGATCTTCGCGAGCAGTTCCGCCGGGATCCCGAGGTCCTCGGCGATCCGCCTCGCGTTTGCCACCCCCTCGTGCTGGTGGAACGCGATATAATGCGTAGCCATCAGGCCGTAGTCAGCCTTCTTGGTGAACCGTAACACCGATCTCTCCGATCGCCGACCGTTTTGGTCGCATATGAGGATCACACACCGCCGTGCGGGTGTCAAGCGAAAACCCCGGGACTGCGAGGAGGGACGGGCGTGAGTTCGGAGAGTAAACTCCAGTTTGAATCGTCCGGACTCTATCGCACCGCGATCGAGCAACTGAACGCGGTGGCCAAGCGAATCGGGCTCGACGCCGGGATCCACGAACGTCTGCGGTACCCCCGCCGAGCCCTCGTCGTGAGCATCCCGACGCTAATGGACGACGGACACACCGAGGTCTTCGTCGGCTATCGGGTCCATCACAATACCGTGCTGGGCCCGACCAAAGGCGGTATCCGCTACCATCCCGACGTCACCCTGGGGGAGGTCTCCGCCCTGGCGATGCTCATGAGCTGGAAGTGCGCCCTGATGGGCCTTCCCTACGGTGGGGCTAAGGGCGGCGTTGCGTGCGATCCGGACTCCATGTCCCAGCGGGAGCTCGAACGGATGACACGCCGCTACACCGCCGAGGTCATGCTCCTGATCGGCCCGGACCTGGACATCCCGGCACCCGATCTTGGGACGAACGAGCAGGTCATGGCCTGGATCATGGACACCTACGCAATGACCCAGGGGAAAACCGTGCCCGGCGTGGTCACCGGGAAGCCTCTGCTGATCGGCGGCTCGGCCGGCCGGCGGGACGCTACGGGCCGGGGGTTGGTCTATGCCCTGGGCCAATCGGCCCGGGGCACACGGCTGGACCTCAGTGGAGCGCGAATCGTCGTCCAGGGGTTCGGCAACGTGGGCTCCGTGGCCGCCCGCCTCCTCTGGCGGGAGGGCAGCCTCGTCGTCGGCGTGGGGGACGCCAAAGGGGGCGTGACCAACCCTCGCGGTATTGACATCCGGGAGCTGACGAACCACGTGAAGGAAGCCGGCACGGTCGCCGGCTTTCCGGGCGCCGAACCCGTCAGCAGTGCCGAGCTGCTGGAGCTTCCGTGTGACGTCCTCATCCCCGCGGCTGTTGGTGGCCAGATCACCGTGGAGAACGCCGATCGGATCAAGGCCCGGATCATCGCCGAGGGGGCGAACGGCCCGACGACCCCGGAGGGCGACGACATCCTCGCCGACCGGGGCGTGCTGGTGATCCCCGACATCCTGGCGAACGCCGGGGGCGTGGTGGTCTCCTACTTCGAGTGGG
>CAZDYT010000203.1:0-6981 GCA_964509395.1 uncultured bacterium | reverse complement strand
CCGCTGCGGGCGCCGTCGGGTACCCGCTTGCGGGTGCCCGTTCGCCGCGTCACCCACCCTCCCCCTGCGTGCATTCGTGAAGAATGCGCGCTAAGCCTCGACGACGGTGACCTGCAGCCCGATCTCGGCGAGGATGCGCGCTACCCGCTCGCACTCCGGCCGCGGGCCGACCCGCACCGCCGCCTTGCCCTCGGTGTGGACGCGCCGGGCGATCGCCATCCCCTCGTCGTACGAGCAGCCGATGGCCTTGACGAGCTGGTTCGCGACCTGCTCGAAGGTGTGGCAGTCGCAGTTCCAGAGAAGGGTGATCCAGGGGGGCGGGAGCGTGGTGTCCCGGTCGGTGCCTTCTTCCGTGACCGGACGGGTCACCGTCTCCCCGACCCGCGCGGGCCCCGCGGACGCTCTGCTCACGACCCGCCCTTCTCCCTCAGACGTAGCCGTACGCGCTCCACCCGCCGTCGACCGTGATCACGCTCCCCGTGACGTAGCTCGCCTGGCTGCGCGAGCTCACGACCACGCGCCGCCGGCCCGCACGTACGCGGCCGCGATGGCCCGCCCGATTCCCTTGGTCGAGCCCGTGACGATCGCGGTCCGGCCCGCCAGCGTCATCCCCCCTCCGGCCGGGGGAAGACGGCGACCTTGATCGCCTCGGGCCGCCGGTGGGTCGCGAGGGCCTCCTCGAGGCGCTCGAGCGGGAACCGGTGCGTCACCAGCGGGGCCACGTCGACGGCGCCCTGCGCGAGCAAGCCCAGCGCCTCCCCGAACTCCTGCTGGTAGATCATGGAGCCCCGGACGTCGATCTCGCGCCGGACGAGCCAGAAGAACTCGACGCGCGCCGGCTCGTGCGGGAGCCCGGTCAGGACCACGCGCCCGCCGGGCCGGACGAACCCCGCCTGTCCCAGCACGAATTCGACGGCCGCCGCCGTGCCCGCCGTCTCGATGGCGAGGTCGACGCCGTCGCGGCCCGAGAAGGCGCGGGCTGCTGCCACGGGGTCGCCGGTGCCGAGCGCCACGATCGCCTCGGCACCGAGCGCCCGGGCGAGCCCGAGACGCCGGTCGGTGCGGCTCACCACGAGGACCCGGCACCCCCGCGCGCGGAGCACCTGGAGGGCCAGCAGGCCCAGCGTGCCGGCGCCGACCACGGCCGCGCTCTCTCCCGCCCGCGGCGTGGCGCGGGTGACGGCGCGCACGACGACGGCCAGCGGCTCCGTGAGGAGCAGGCGCTCGTCGGTGACCCCGGTCGGCGCCGGCCAGCACGCGCGCTCGGGGAGCACGGCCAGCTCGGCGAACCCCCCGGCCCGGTCGATACCGACCGCCGTGCGCTGGAGACAGAGGTTCCCGCTCCCCTCTCGGCACAGGTCGCAGGCTCCGCACCCCCAGTTCGGCTCGACCGCCACGCGCTGGCCGACCGCCACGCGTCCCACGCCGGGGCCCACCCCGGCGACCTCACCGATGAACTCGTGGCCGGGGATCAGCGGGTGGCGCACGGCGCGCTCGCCGGTCCAGATCCGGTAGTCGGTCCCGCAGATCCCGGCGGCGCCGACGCGGACCAGCACCTCGCCCGGCCCGGGCGCCGGCGCCTCGACGGTCTCGATGGTGAGCACGCGGGGCGCGCGGAGGACCGCCGCTCGCATCACCATATGCTCATTTGGCCCGAGACGCCGCCCGGCAGGCCCGCATCACCAGATCACCCGGGCGGCCCGCAACCGCTCGATCTCGCTGGGGCTCAGGCCCAGGACCTCGCCGAAGATCCGCTCGTTGTGCTCACCCCAGACCGGTGCCGACCGCCACCCGGGAGGGCACGCCGGGAGCCGGAAGGCGTGCCCTTCGACGGGGACCGGGCCCATGACCGGGTGCTCGACGGTGACGAAGAAACCCGCGTGCCGGAGCTGCGGGTCCTCGTGGAGGTCCGCGCACGAGGCGACCGCCCCCGCGGCGATGGCGCGCGACTGGAGGGCGCCCGCGGCCGCCTCGGGGCCTTTCCCGCGCGTCCACGCGGCGATCGCGGCGTCGATCACCCCGCTCTGCCGCCCCCGGCCGGCCGCCGTGGCGAGCCCCGGGTCGCCGGCCCATTCCGGCCGCCCGATCAGGGTGGCGAGCGCCCGCCACTCGGCCGGAGTCTCCACGGCGAGCGCCACCCAGCGCTCCTCGCCGGCGCAGGGGTAGATGCCGTGCGGGCACGCGCCGGCGTCTTCGTTCCCCCGCCGGCCCCACGGCCGGCCATCGACGGCTTCCTCCAGGAGCGCGGGTCCGAGAAACTGGAGTCCCGCCTCGAGCTGCGAGAGGTCGATCCACTGGCCGCGCCCCGTGCGCCGCCGGTGATCGAGGGCGGCCAGAAGCGCAATCGCCCCCAGGGTGCACGCGACGAAGTCCGTGTAGGCGCCGTAGATCATTGCAGGCTCGCGATCGGGCCAGCCCGTCACCGCGTAGAACCCGGCCAGCCCGGAGAGGAGCGTCCCGTACCCTGGAGAGCCGGCGTGGGGTCCGCTCTGGCCTTGCTGGCACGTGGAGAGCATGACCAGGTCGGGCTGCTCGCGGGCCAGCATCGCATAGTCGAGCCCCCAGCGCGCCATGACGCCGGGGGTGAATGACTCGGCCACGACGTCGGCGCGCCGGACAAGCTGACGGGCCAGGGCGCGGCCCTCCGCGGTGTCGAGGTTGAGCGTGATGCCGAGCTTCCCCGCGTTGTAGTTCGCCCAGAGGTAGCTCCGATCGCGCCCGGGGATCCCGTCCTTCCACGGATGGAGGGTGCGCAGGGGATCCGGATGCTGGGCCGACTCGACGCGGATCACCTCCGCGCCGAACGCCGCGAGATAGCGGGTCGCAATGGGGCCCGCCGCCGCCCAGGTGAAATCGACGACGCGCAGGCCCGCGTAAGGCGCCGGTGGAAGCGTGGGATCGGGAGCGGGCCGTCGCGGTCGCCGGTCGGTGTCCATCCCGGCCGTGACGCGCTCGGCCCCGGAAGCGGATACCCGCCCCGCGGCGGTCCCGACCCCGTGGAGCACTTCCGCCGTGTGTTGCCCCGGCTCCGGCGCCGGGCGGGCCGTGAGCGGCGTCGTCGAGAATCGCGCGAACGGGCCCGGAACCGTCAGCGGCCCGAGGCCCGGCTGCTCGATGGAGACGAAGAAGCCCCGGGCCAGCAGCTGCACGCTCTCGAGGAGGTCCCGCGGCTCGGAGACCGGTGCCAGCATGATGCGGCGCCGCAAGGCTTCCTCGTAGAGCTGCTGCTTCGTGCGTCGCGCCAAGAAGGCAGCCACGGCCGCCTCGACCTCGTCGAACTCGGTCTGCGCTGCCTCGGGCCCGAGCGAGCGGAGCCCCGCGTAGTCCCAAGCCTCCCACGCCTTGTCGCGCAGGGACGGCGCGGCCTCGCCTTCCTCGTCCATCCAGGCGATCAGGGCGCGCATCGACACCGCGCCCACGGCCCCGCCGGCGAGGAGGAACGCGACGTGGCCGTCCTTCACCGGGAAGATCACGCGGCGGCGGTATCCCCCGTACGCGACGTTCGGCCCGTGCCGCACCGGGAAGAGGCCGTCGTGGAGCACCGGGAAGCCGGTCTCGCTCATGAGCGTGCGGACGATCACCCCTTGGGCCGCCACGTCCACCCACTGCCCCACGCCGGTCCGCTCGCGCCAGTGGTGGGCGACCAAGGTGGCGACCACCGCCTCCGTCGCCGCGTGGTACCACGCCTGCGGCACCCCGATCCGCAGCGGGGGGCGGTCGCGGTCGCCACAGACGAGGGCGCTCCCGCCCAGCGCCATGAGGGTGAGGTCGGTCGCCTTCCAGGTGGCCCGGGGCCCCGTCTGGCCAAAGGCGGTGATCGAGGTCAGGATGAGCGCGGGATGGTCGCGGGCGAGCTGCTCCCAGCCGAGCCCTCGCGCCGCGAGGTGCCCGGGCGGAAACGACTCCAGCAGGAAGTCGGCCGTGACCACGAGCCGCACGAGCGCCGTCCGGCCGCTCGGGGTCTCGAGGTCCAGGGCGACGCTGCGCTTGCCGAAGTTGGCCGGGAGCCAGGCCAGGCTGCGGGTGGGCCCGGCGACGTCGCCCGCCCACGGGAGCGCTATCCGGTCGGCCTCGCCCCCGGGCGGCTCGATCTTCACGACGTCGACGCCGAGGTCGGCCAGGATGCGGCCTGCAAGGGCGCCGCGGCCGTCCGTCAGGTCGAGCGCCCGGTAGCCCGACAGCGGCCCCTGGCCCGGCCCGATGCCCGTCGGCCCGCAGGTGCTCACCCCGCCGCGTGGCCTCCGTCGATGAACACCACTTCGCCGGTCACGAAGTCGGAGGCCGGCGAGGCGAGGTAGACGACGAGCGGCCCGAGCTCTTCGGGCTTCCCGACCCGCCGCGCGGGCACGTCCCGCAGGAGACGATCGCGGACCTTCTCGTCGGCGAACGCGGGCACGTTCATGGGCGTCAGGAACCAGCCGGGCGCGATCGCGTTCACCTGGATGTTGTGGCGGGCCCACTCGACGGCGAGCGTCCGCGTGAGCGCGATGATCCCTCCCTTGGAGGCGCTGTAGGCGGCGTAGCCGGAGAGACCGTGGGCGCCGAGCACGGAGGCGACGTTGATGACCTTGCCGCGCCGCTGCGCGATCATCGTCGGCCCCACGGCCCGGCAGAGGGTGAAGGCCCCCGTCAAGTTCGTGTCCAGGACCGCGCGCCACTCCTCAGGCGTCGTCTCCACGAGCGGTTTCACGACAGCGATCCCCGAATTGTTGACGAGGATGTCCAGACGCCCGAAGACCTCGACCACGGCCCTGACGGCCCCCTCGACCGCCGGGGGTGCCGTGACGTCCGCGGGCAGGGCCAGCGCCCTCCGGCCGAGCGTCTCGATGGCGGCCGCCGTGTCCTCCAGGTCCGCCTTCGACCGGGCGAGCAACGCCAGGTCGGCGCCGGCCTCGGCCAGGGCGAGCGCCATGGCGCGCCCGAGCCCGCGGCTCGCGCCCGTCACGACGGCGGCCCGGCCATCGAGCCGGAGCTGGTCGAAGACCCCCACGGGAGCCCCTCAGCGAACGCCGGGCCGAACCATCGCGACGGTGATCGGCACGGCTCAGCTCTGGTAGAGCGACTCGATCAGGTCCGCGTAGTTCGCGCTCACGACCTTCCGCTTCACCTTGAGCGTCGGCGTCAGTTCGCCCCCTTCCTGGGTGAAGTCGGCCGGCAGCACCGCAAAGCGCTTCACCCGTGCGTACGAGGCGAGCTTTTCGTTCACGGCATCGACGGTCCGGCGCACCCGTTCGAGGATCGCCGGGTTGCGGGCCAGCTCGCCCGCAGGTGTGTCCCCGAGCCCCGCATTCCGCGCGAACTTCACGAGCTCCTCCGGATTCAGCGTGACCAGCGCCACGGGGTACGGGCGGCGGTCCCCGTAGACCATGGCCTGGCTGACGAAGGGGTCGCCCTTGAGGAGGTTCTCGATGTACTGCGGCGCCACATAGCTCCCGCCGGCCGTCTTGATGAGGTCTTTCTTCCGATCCGTGATCCTGAGGAAGCCGTCGGCATCGATCTCTCCGATGTCCCCCGTGTGGAACCACCCGTCCGGCTTGAAGACCTCGGCGGTCTCCTCGGGCTTCCGGTAGTAGCCCTGGGCGATGTTGGGTCCGCGTGCGAGGATCTCCCCGTCCCCGGCGATCCTGAGCTCGACGCCCGGGAATGGGAGCCCGACGGTGCCGAACTTGTAGCGCCCCAGACGGTTGACGCTGAGGATCGGGCAGGTCTCGGTGAGGCCGTAGCCCTCCAGGAGGAGGATCCCGACCGCGTGGAAGAACTCCGCGATCTCGCGCGCGAGCGGGGCGCCGCCCGAGAAGCAGAAACGGAGGCGGCCCCCGAGCGCCTCGTGGAGCTTCGAGAAGACCAGCTTGTGCGCGAGCGCGTGCTGCACCCTGAGAGCGAGCGGGATCGGCCGCCCCTCGCGCCCGAGCTGGCTCACCTGCCGCCCGACGCCGAGGGCCCAGTAGAAGATTTTCTTCTTCGCCGGCGGGCCTGCCTCGACCCCCGAGAGCACCTTGGCATACACCTTCTCGAAGACGCGCGGCACGCTGCAGATGAAGTGCGGCTGCACCTCCTTGAGGTTCTCCGCGAGCTTCTCCAGGCTCTCGGCGAAGGCGGTCACGAGACCTGCGTGCACGCCGATGAAGCCTTCGAAGCGCGCGAACGAATGGGCGAGCGGAAGAAAGAGGAGGTGAACCTCGCCCTCGCGAACCTCGATCACCTCCGCGGCGGCGCGCAGGGCGGCGAGGTGGTTGGCGTGGGTCTGGACGACGCCCTTGGGGTGCCCGGTCGTGCCCGAGGTGTACACGATCGTGCCGACGTCCTCGGGCGAGACCGCCGCGAGCCGATCGGCGAGCGTCTCCTCGAGCTTTTCGGAGCGTCCGAGCGAGCGCAGTCCCGCCCAGTCCAGGAGGCGCACCTTCTTCGGCCCGGCCGGCAGCTCGCGCTCGTACGCTTCGCCCTGAATCAGCACGATGGAGTCGAGCCCCGGCAGCTCCCTCACGACCTGGCGGGCCTTCTCCCACTGGGTCAAGTCTTCGACGAAGAGCGTCTTCGCCCCCGAGTCGTTCACGATGTACGCGACGCCCTCCGGGGGGTAGCTCGGGTAGATGGGAATCGTGATGCAGCCGGCTGAGAAGATGGCGAAGTCGGCACGCACCCACTCCACCCGGCTCTGGGAGAGCAACGCCACGGCCTCGCCGCGCTGGCGGCCGAGGGCCAGGAGCCCGAGCGCCAGCTCGCGGACCTCTTCACCGAGCACCCGCCAGGACACCGGGGTCCAGCGACCGCCGGCCTTCACCATCTGGGCCGGCCGGTCTCCCCCGCGTTCGACCCGCTCCCAGAACATCCGCGCGAGCGTGTTATCGGCCATGGCTCCCGCCTCCTAACCTACTAGGTTTATTGGATTCTCCAATCATACCCCGTCACGATAACGCGACGCGTAATAAAGCCTTGCGCCCTTATGACGCACCGTGTTATCCTGCCACCGTAATGGCCATC
>CAZDYT010000202.1:5774-7004 GCA_964509395.1 uncultured bacterium | reverse complement strand
CCCGTCGCAAAGAGAAGTCCCGCGATGATGCCCATCGTCTTCTGAGCGTCGTTCGTGCCGTGGCCCAGACTATAGAACGCGGCCGAGACGAGCTGAAGCCGCCGGAACAGCTTATCGACGCGGCTGGGGGACACCCGCAGGAAGGTCCACATCACGCCCACCATTATGGCAAAGCTCAGGAGGAGGCCGAGCACGGGGGAGAGCACGATGAACACCGCGGTCTTCAGGAGGCCGGCAGGCACGAGGCTCGACACCCCGGCCTTGGCGACGGCGGCCCCGGCCAGTCCCCCGATCAAGGCATGCGAGGAGCTGGAAGGGATCCCCCCGTACCAGGTGATGACGTTCCACGCGATGGCCCCGACGAGGCCGGCGAGAATCACCCACGAGTCGACGCTCTCGGGGTGCACGATCCCCTTGCCGATCGTGCGCGCCACGTTCACACCGAACCCGAACGCCGCGACGAAGTTGAAGAACGCCGCCCACGCGACGGCCTGCAGCGGCGTGAGCACGCGGGTGGACACGACCGTCGCGATGGAGTTGGCCGCGTCGTGGAAGCCGTTGATGAAGTCGAAGACGAGGGCGACAAAGACGATGAAGGCGACGACAGGTAGCGGGTCCATCGACGACAGCCGGCCTAACCCCCCGGGCCGTGCTGAGAACCGAGCAGCTCTAGGACGCAGGGAGGAGGCTCGCCGAGGCGTATGCCGCATACGTTGAGACGGGCCGACGACCGAGGACGACGAGATGCGACGGTTATCGGCACGGCGCTAACCCATTTTCAGCATGATACCCTCGATCACGTTCACGACATCCTCACAGCGGTCCGTGACCTCCTCGAGGGTCTCATAGATCTCCTTCCACTTGATGACCTCGATGGGGTCGCTCACGTCGGTGAACAGCCCGGCGATCGACTCCTTGAGCAGGCGATCCGCCTCGTTCTCAAGCCGGTTCGTCTCGACGCAGTGGCCATGGTAGGCCGCGCTCGAGCGGCGGAGACATCGGACCGCGGCCCGCGTCGCGTCCGCCGCCTTCACGATCACCTCGGCGAGCGCCCGCGCCTCCGAGGTCGGCGCCTTGATCCGATAGAGGACCAAGCGGTCGGCGGCCGCCTCGATGAGGTCCAACACGTCGTCCAACCGGCTCGCGAGCGCGTAGACATCCTCCCGGTCGAAGGGCGTGACGAAGGTCGTGTTGATCTTCCGGACGAGGTCATGGGTCAGGACGTCCCCG
>CAZDYT010000202.1:0-5764 GCA_964509395.1 uncultured bacterium | reverse complement strand
ATGTTCCAGCTCCTTGATCGCCGCGGCCTTCGCCGGGGCATCCGAGAAGTCGAAGATCATCTCGCGAAGCTGCCGGGCGGACGCCGCGATGTGGTCCGCCTGGCGCTCGAAGAGATCGAAGAACTGCTCCTCGCGGGGAATCAGCCGGAACATGCGATCACCCCTTCTGGCTGCGCTCGGACGCCGCGGAGACGGCACGCGGTGCGAGGCGCCTGAGGGCGAGGAACCCCCCGATGATGCCGGCCACCAGGAGGATGGTGAGCGCCTCGAAGTGCTGCTCGATGAACTGTCGGACCGGGGGCCCGAACAAGAAGAGGAGCGCGGCCACGAGGAAAAACCGCGCCCCGCGAGAGAGTGCCGACACCAGCACGAAGACGCGGAAGTTCACGTAGAAGACGCCGGCCCCGATCGTGAAGACCTTGTACGGAATCGGGGTGAAGCCCGCGATCCCGACGGCCCATGCCTCGTACTTCTGGAAGTAGCGGTGGACCAGCTCGAGCTTGGAGGACCCGAAGAGCCGCGCCACGATGGGCCGGCCACCCCAGTAGCCGATGGCATAGCCGGCGACACCACCGACGACGGACCCCGCGGTCGACACGCTCGCGTACCAGAACGCGAGATCCGGGCGCCCGAGCGACAGGGCGATGAGGAGGACGTCGGGCGGGACGGGGAAAAACGACGACTCGGCGAAGGCGATGACGCCCAGCGCGGCCGTGCCGTGGGGGGTCCCCGCCCAGCTGATGGTCCACTCGTAGAGCCAGCGGACCCCCCCGAAGAGGACGCTCACTGCCCCGCCCGCCGCTCCCGGTCCGGCGCCGGGAGCGCGACGCGCTCAGGCGTGAGCCCGCGCCGGAGCGTCACCCGCTACTTCCCGCGGACCACCGCGCCCGCCGGCGCCTCGGCGCCCGCCCTCGCCGCCGCCGGGGCCCCGCCCCGGATGCGCATCGCGTAGAACGATCGCCAGACGAACACCACCGACACCGCGAAGACGACCGCTGCAAGAAGCCGGCCCAGTCCCGGGCCGCCCTCGGCCGTCAGCGTCACCGCCAGCTCCACCGCCAGCAGCCCGAAGAGCGTGGTGAACTTGATGATCGGGTTCATCGCCACCGACGAGGTGTCCTTGAACGGGTCCCCGACCGTATCCCCCACGACCGTCGCCGCGTGAAGGGGCGTGCCCTTCTCCTTGAGCTCCACCTCCACGATCTTCTTCGCGTTGTCCCACGCCGCACCGGCGTTGGCCATGAACACGGCCTGGAAGAGGCCGAAGAGCGCGATGGAGATTAGATAGCCGATGAAGAAGTACGGGTCCAGGAACGCGAAGGCGAGCGTGGCGCAGAAGACGGTCAGGAAGATGTTGAACATCCCCCGCTGGGCGTACTGCGTGCAGATCTCCACGACGCGCTTGCTGTCCGCTACGGACGCCCTCGTCACCCCCTCCAGGCGGATGTTCGCCTTGATGAACTCCACCGCCCGGTAGGCTCCCGTCGTCACCGCCTGGGTCGAGGCGCCCGTGAACCAGTAGATCACCGTCCCGCCCGTGACGAGCCCCAGGAGGAACGGCGGGTGTAGGAGCGAGAGCTTGTCCAGGTTCTCGGTCAGTCCCCGGGTGAGCAGGACGATGATCGAGAAGATCATCGTGGTCGCGCCGACCACGGCGGTCCCGATGAGCACCGGCTTCGCCGTCGCCTTGAATGTGTTGCCGGTCCCGTCGTTCTCCTCGAGCAGGTGCTTGGCCCGCTCGAAGTTCACGTCGAACCCGTGCGTCTGTTTGATCTCGTGCCGGACATTCGGAATCTGCTCGATGACGGACAGCTCGAAGACCGACTGGGCGTTGTCCGTGACGGGGCCGTAGGAGTCCACCGCGATCGTCACCGGCCCCATGCCGAGGAATCCGAACGCGACGAGCCCGAAGGCGAAGACGGCCGGCGCCACCATGAGCTGCCCGAGCCCCAGCGTGCTGACCGCGTACGCCATGGCCATGAGTGCGATCACGACGATGCCGAGCCAGTAGGCGCTGAAGTTGCCGGCCACGAACCCCGAGAGGATGTCGAGCGAGGCCCCGCCTTCGCGCGCGGAGGCCACGACCTCCCGCACGTGGCTCGACTCGGTCGACGTGAACACCTTGACGACCTCCGGGATGATCGCGCCGGCCAGCGTGCCGCAGGTGATGACCGTCGAGAGCTTCCACCAGAGCGTGCCGTCGCCGAGCGCGCTGATCAGCGTGTAGGAGGCGACGTACGTCAGGAGCACGGAGATGCCGGAGGTCAGCCACACGAGCGACGTGAGCGGGGCCTCGAAGCGCATGCTCGCCGCGCCGTGATAGCGGACGCGCGTCATCCCGTCGTTGATGAGGTAGGATGCGCCGCTGGCGACGATCATCAGGACGCGCATCACGAAGATCCAGATCAGCAGCTGCACCTGCACCACCGGATCCTTCACGGCGAGCAGGATGAACGAGATCAACGCGACGCCCGTCACCCCGTAGGTCTCGAAGCCGTCCGCCGTGGGCCCCACCGAGTCCCCGGCATTGTCGCCCGCGCAGTCGGCAATGACGCCGGGGTTGCGCGCGTCGTCCTCCTTGATGTTGAAGACGATCTTCATCAGGTCGGAACCGATGTCGGCGATCTTCGTGAAGATGCCGCCGGCGATCCGGAGCGCCGCCGCGCCGAGCGACTCCCCGATGGCGAAGCCGATGAAGCAGGGGCCCGCGTAGTCGCCGGGGATGAAGAGCAGGATGAGAAGCATCAGGAAGAGTTCGACGCTGATCAGGAGCATGCCGATGCTCATGCCGGCCTTGATCGGGATCGCGTAGAGGGGGAAGGGCTTGCCCTCGAGGCTCGCGAACGCGGTACGGGAGTTGGCCAAGGTGTTGATCCGCATCCCGAACCACGCGACGCCGTAGCTCCCGCCGATGCCGATCACGCTGAAGAGGAGGATGATGACGACCTTGATCGCCTCGAGCCGGAGGAGCCACCCGAAGTAGACGAGGATGATGACGGCGATGAACCCCTCGAGTATCAGCAGGAACTTCCCCTGCGCGATCAGGTACGTCTTGCACGTCTCGTAGATCAGCTCCGAGATCTCCCGCATGGCCGCGTGCACCGGCAGGGTTCGGAGCTGACCATAGATCACGAGGCCGAAGACGAAGCCCAGGCCACACACGAAGAGCCCCGCCATGAGAAGGCTCCGGCCGTTGACCCCGAGGAAGCTCACCTGCCCGAGGTCCGGGACCCGGAGGCTCGCCTCGCCCCCACCGATGGCCGCCTCCGCGAGGGAGCCGGACGCATCCAGGACGGCCACGAGGGCGACGAGAAGGGAAAGGGCCGGAAGCATCACCACGGCGGTACGACGGAGCCGGACGAGCAGACCGCTCATGACCTCGATCTCCTGGACATCGGGAACGCTGCGTCTGGCACCGAGTATAGCAGACCGAGGCCCGCCGACGCCCGTCACCGGAGGAGCGGCGCGATCACGAGCGACACGACCGACATGAGCTTGATGAGGATGTTCATCGACGGCCCGGACGTGTCCTTGAACGGATCCCCCACCGTATCGCCGACCACCGCGGCCTTGTGGGCATCGGAGCCCTTGCCGCCGAAATTGCCCGCCTCGATGTGCTTCTTCGCGTTGTCCCAGGCCCCGCCGGCGTTCGCCATCATGAGCGCGAGGAACACGCCCATCACGGTCGCCCCGGCCAAGACGCCCCCCAGGGCCTCCTTCCCGAGGATGGACCCGACCACCGGCGGCACGAGGACGGCCGTGAGCCCCGGCACGATCATCTCTTTGATCGCCGCACCGGTGGCGATCTCCACGCACCGCGCCGTGTCGGCCTTCGCCGTCCCCGCCATGAGCCCCGGGATATCGCGGAACTGACGACGCACCTCGTTCACCATTTTGCAGGCGGCGCGCCCGACGGCCTTCATCGTGAGCGCGGCCAGCAGGAAGGGGATGATCCCCCCGAGGAAGACCCCGATGATCACCCGCGCCTCGGTGAGGTCGATCGTCCGGAGCCCCACGCTCTGCGTGTAGGCGGCGAAGAGCGCGAGGGCGGTGAGCGCGGCGGACCCGATCGCAAACCCCTTGCCGATCGCCGCCGTCGTGTTGCCGAGGGCATCCAGTCCGTCCGTGATCCGCCGCGTCTCGGGGCCGAGATGCGCCATCTCGGCGATTCCGCCCGCGTTGTCCGCGATCGGGCCGTACGCGTCCACGCTCATCGTGACGCCGATCGTCGCCAGCATCCCGACCCCCGAGAGGGCGATCCCGTAGAGACCGTTCGCCTGGAACGCGACGTAGATGGCCGCGCAGATCGCGGCCACCGGCAGCGCCGTCGACTCCATGCCCACTGCGAGGCCGGTGATGATGTTCGTCGCGGCGCCGGTCTGACAGGACTCGGCGATCCGGCGCACCGGGGGGCCGGAGGTGTAGATCTCGGTCAGGTAGCCGATCACGGCACCCGCGAGGAGGCCCGAGAGCACCGCGACGAACGGCCCCCCCCCGACGCCGAGCACGCGGACGACGACGGCGCTGAGGACGATCAGGAGCCCCCCGCTCACCAGGGTCGCAGAGCGCAGCGCCGTCTGGGGGTTGAGCCGCTGCAGCACGCTCATGGCCCCGATCCCGACCGTGGAGGCAATCAGGCCCCCGAGCACGACGAGAATCGGGAGCGACATCCACCGGGCTGGATCCGCCAAGGTCGCGCCGATGGCGATCGCCGCCACCATCGAGCCGACGTAGGACTCGAAAAGGTCAGCGCCCATGCCCGCCACGTCGCCGACGTTGTCGCCCACGTTGTCGGCGATCACCGCGGGGTTCCGCGGATCGTCCTCCGGGATCCCGGCCTCGACCTTGCCGACGAGATCGGCGCCCACGTCGGCCGACTTCGTGTAGATCCCGCCGCCGACGCGCGCGAAGAGGGCGATCGAGGAGGCACCCATGGCGAAGCCGTTGATGACGAGGGGAGTCCCGGCGGTGAGGTAGTAGAGCGAGACTCCGATGAGCCCGAGGGAGGCGATCGACAGGCCCATGACGGAGCCGCCGTAGAAGGCCACGGCGAGGGCCCGATCTCGCCCTTCCTTGGCCGCGGCGTTGGCCGTCCGGACGTTCGCCAGGGTGGCCGACTGCATCCCGAAATAGCCGGCCAGCATCGAGCACACCGCGCCCGACGCGAAGGCGAGCGCAGTCAGGGGGTGGATGACCACGGCCAGCAGGAGCCCCACGATGACGATGAAGCCGGCCAGGATCGTGTACTCCTTCCGCAGAAAGACCATGGCGCCGGTGTGGATCTCGGCGGCGATCTCGATCATCGCGCCCGTCCCCGGAGGCTGCACGACGACGTACCGATAGACGAGGAACGCCAAGGCGAGGCCGAGGACCCCACCCATCGGCGCGACCACCACCGGATTCATCCCGACCTCCTCTCGGCAGACCGCCGCGGGTTGGAACGCGGATCGGAGAGACGGGGAGAGGGCGACCTGCTGCCCTCGAAGACGCGCCCCCCGAGGCTTACCCAGCGCAAGCTCCCACACCCACCCCAGGGACGCCGAATGCCGTGTCTTTTCTACTCGAACGGGCCACGGCTGTCAACTGAACCGCCGCGGGATTCGGCGGGCGCTGTCTTGACCCGCGCGGGCTGCCTCCGTAGGATGAGAACCAACATGACCTCGCCGCCCTCGCGCCGCCCCGACGATCCCGCGCAGAGCCGACCGACGCCCGGCCCGGAGGCACTTCCGCCGCCTCGGCCGGCGAGCGACGCCGAGTGGGACGA
>CAZDYT010000201.1:0-7014 GCA_964509395.1 uncultured bacterium | reverse complement strand
GGCATAGACGCTCGCCTCGTCCCCGTCCGCCTCGTACGGCGCGGCAATGGCATAGTGCGCGGTGACCCGCCGCAGGTCGACCACGGCCGGCAGCACGTGGCGCTCGTAGACGACATCGCCGGTGCCGAGCTCCGGCAGGTTCGAGGGGGCCGCCCGGAGGCGTCCGACGAAGGCCTCCTCGAGGTCCGTGCCCGCGCCGAGCTCCCTCGCGAGCTGAATGGCGCGGGCGGCGTACCGGAGCACCTGCACGGTCTCGATCCCGGACAGCTCGTCGAAGAACCACCCGCACGAGGTGTACATGAGGAGCCGGTGCCGCTGGAGCTCGAGGAGCTTCAATGCCTCCGCCTCTTCGACGGGGGACAGCGGCCGCAGCTGGTGGCGGTTGAGAAAGTCGGCGACGACGGCGCGGGAGCGGGAGAGGATCACCGGGATGTAGTCGTCCCGGGCATCCCAGGGGTCTTTCAACAGCGCCCCCGCGCGCGCCTCGAACAAGGGGTCCAGCTGATCGCGGAGCCAGTCGAGCGCGTCCCGCAGCGGCCCGCGCCAGCGCTGGTGCCAGCCGCGGCGCCCGGAGTTGCACCCGCAGTCCGCGCGCCAGCGCTCGACACCGTGCGCGCAGCTCCAGGAGGAGGGCTCCACGATCTCGATCTCGTGGTCCGGCGGGAACGCCGCGAGGAAGGCGCCGTAGTTGGTGAGCGTCGCCCGCCCGTCTTCCTCGATCCGGTGGCACGCGGCGGCCAGGGCCATCTCGCCGAACGGGTGATGGTGGCCGTAGGATTCGCCGTCGGTCGCGACGTGGACAAGCTGCGCGCCGGAGCGGCGATCGTCAAACGCGCCCAGAAGGCGCGCCGCGAACGCGTCCCCGGACTGGAGCAGGCCCTCGAAGGCGACGGCGTGCGAGATCGGGCCGTCGTAGAAGAGGAGGGCCAGGCGCCGCCCGTCACGGGACTCCCACCGGTAGGCGCGGCTCGGGTCGATGCCGCCACCCACCTCTTGCCACTCGCCGTCCGGCAGAGCCCGCTCCCGGGCCGCCTGCTTGGGGGCGAGGATGGTGAAGGCGATGCCGTGCTCGGCCAGAACCTCCAGGGTCTCCGAGTCCACCGCCGTCTCGGGCAGCCACATGCCTTCGGGCTCGCGGCCGAACCGATGGCGGAAGTCCGCGAGGCCCCAGCGAACCTGGGTGACCTTGTCCCGCCGGGAGCAGAGCGGCAGGATGGGGTGGCTGTACGGCTGGGCGATCGCGTTGCCGTGACCCCCGCGCGCGGCGGCGCTGGCGCGATCCGCCTCCAGGATCCGCGCGTAGACGTCGGCCCGCTCGGTCGCGAGCCAGTGGAGCAAGGTGGGGCCGACGTTGAAGGAGATCCGCTCGAAGTTGTCGACGATGTCGAGGATGCGGCTCTGCGCATCGACCCGGCGGGCCGCGGTGTTGGGCGCGTAGCACTCGGCGGTGACGCGCGCGTTCCAGTCGTGGTAGGGGTAGGCCGAGTCCTGGATCTCTACGGCCTCGAGCCAGGGGTTCTCGCGGGGTGGCTGGTAGAAGTGCCCGTGGATGGCGACGTAGCGTGAGGCGCTCATCACCTCGGAGGGGGGCTACGCCCCCCTCCGACGGCCCTCCCGGCAAAGCCGGGCCGTTCGCCTTGTCCATCTCGGCCGTGACGCGCTCGGCCTGCGGCCTTGCGGACGTCCCGGCCTTGATCGGCCGGCGAACGGATCGGGCCTGCCTCCCCCCAGTGGCATCAGGTCTCGGCGCTCGCCCAGATTCATTTCTCCAAGCGCGGGCCGCGGCAGGTCGCGCGACGGCCACTCTCCCGGGCGCTCAGGGGGCCTCCTCGAGGTCGAGCACGTGCGCGCGCCCGCCCCGCGGGATCACCACGATCCCCGAGCGGTCCACGTAGTAGCGGCGGGCGTCCTCTTCCGGGTCCTCGCCGATCGTGGTGCCGCGCGTGAGCCGGTTGAACCGATCCACGATCGTGCGGCGCAGCCGGACTCCCTTCTCCAAGCGGCTCCCGTCCATGACGATCGAGTCCTCGATCACGCACCCCTCGTCCACCTGCACGCCCCGCCCGAGGATGGAGCCGCGCACCGTGGCATGCCGGATCAGGCTCCCCTCCCCGACGTGGGCGTTCTCGATGCGCCCGCTCAGGATCCGCGCGGCGGGCCCATGGTGCCGGCTCGCCAGGACCGGCCAGGCGGGGTTGTCGAGATCGAGCCGCGGGGTCTCGCCGAGCAAGTCCATGTGCGCCTGCCAGTAGCTCTCGATCGTGCCCACATCGCGCCAGTAGCCGCGCTCCTCGTAGGGCTTGAGGCCCGGCACCTCGTTCGTCTGGAAGTCGTAGGCGAACACGCGCCCGGTCGGGGTGAGCTCGGGGATGATCGCCCGGCCGAAGTCGTGGTCGCTGGAACGCCGGGCGTCCTCGAGGAGCGTCTCGAGGAGCGTGTCGCGGCTGAAGAGGTAGTTGCCCATGGAGGCGAACGCCCGGTCGGGCCGCCCCGGGATCGGCCGGGGCCGGGCCGGCTTCTCCCTGAACGCGACGATGCGCGACTCCGCGTCCACCTCGATCACGCCGAACCCCGGCGCCTCCCTGATCGGCACCGCGAGGGCCGCGACGGTCGCCTGGGCGCCGCGCTCGACGTGAAAGGCGACCATCTGGTTCACGTCCATCCGGTAGACGTGGTCCGCGCCGAAGACCGCAACGAGGTCCGGCGCGAAGTCCTCGACGAGGTGGAGGTTCTGCAGGACCGCGTCCGCGGTGCCGCGGTACCACATCTCCCCCATCCGCATCTGCGGCGGCACCACCGTGACGAAGTGGTCGGCCACGAGGCCGCCGCTCCGCCAGCCGAGCCTGAGGTGCTCGATGAGGGACTGGGACTTGTACTGGACCAGGACGTAGAGGGAGAGGATCCCCGAGTTGACGAAGTTCGAGAGGACGAAGTCGATGATGCGATAGCGGCCCCCGAACGGCACCGCGGGCTTCCCCCGCTCCCGCGTCAGCGGCTCGAGCCGCTCCCCTTTCCCTCCCGCCATGATGAAGGCGAGGACCCGGGGCGCCCTCACCGGGTGACTCCGCTGGCCGGGTCGAGCTCGGGGACTCCTCACGCCTCTCGCCTCCCACGCGGCCCGAGGGCTTCGAAGCATCCGGCGGACCCGGTCACCCCCCCTCAGGCGAGCCAGCGGGGCGCCTGCGGCAGACGCGCCCACTCGACGACCGACACGGATGCTTCGCAAGAACGAGCACTTATCTGACACGCTTAGCGTTGCAGATGCTCCCGGAGGGTGTCAAGCGAAACCGTGCCCGTCCGGCACGAGGCACTGCCTCACCGGCGGGCCGGCGGCAGTCAGCGGCCCTCGCGGCGGGGGGGCGTGCCCTCCCCGGCCCCGCGCATCGGGTCCCACCGGCCACGCGAGGCGGTCTATAATACCGGGCCATCGGGGTCGCGCAGGGGGCCGCCGTCCCGGGCCGCCCCCCGGCGACGGGCGTCTTGGCATCCACGATCCGATCGGAGCAAGGGGGCAGGACGATGAAACGGACGTGCACCCAGAACGGAGCAACGGCCCGGAGGCCCGGGGCCGCCGCGGTCGCGCCCGGGCGGAGCCGAGGAGGGATCGCGCTGGCGTGCCTGATCGCCCTGGTGCTCGCAGGCGACCCCGCGAGCGCCGCGGACAAGGTCAAGGTCGGCTTCATCGCAACCTTCTCCGGCCCGATCGGCCTCATCGGGCAACACATGTGGGACGGGTTCACGCTCGGGGTCGAGCACGCCGGCGGCAAGCTGGGCGGGCTCCCGACCGAGGTCGTCAAGGAAGACGACCAGCTCAAGCCCGACGTCGGGCTCCAGGTCGCCAAGAAGCTCCTCGAGCGGGACCGGGTCGACTTCGTCGTGGGCACCATCTTCTCCAACGTGATGATGGCCATCTACAAGCCCGTCGTGGAGTCCAAGACCTTCCTCATCAGCCCGAACGCGGGCCCCTCGCCGATTGCCGGCGCCCAGTGCTCCCCGTGGTTCTTCTCGTCCTCGTGGCAGAACGACGGGGCCCACGAGGCGATGGGCCAGTACGTCCAGGACAAGGGCTACAAGCGCGTCTACCTGATGGCCCCGAACTATCAGGCGGGCAAGGACTCGCTCGCCGGCTTCAAGCGCTACTACAAGGGTGAGATCATCGGCGAGGTCTACACGGCGATCAACCAGCCCGACTACTCGGCGGAGCTGACGCAGCTCCGGGCGGCCAAGCCCGACGCCGTGTTCGTCTTCCAACCCGGCGGGATGGGCGTCAACTTCGTCAAGCAGTACGCCCAGGCCGGCTTGATGCAAGAGGTGCCGCTCTTCTCCGCGTTCACGGTGGAGGAGACCACCTTGAAGGCGATCGGCGAGGCCGCGGTGGGCGCCTACGGGACGGCGTTCTGGACGCCGGACCTCGACAACCCGGTCAGCAAGCGGTTCGTCGCCGACTTCGAGAAGAAGTACGGGTACACGCCCGCCCTCTACGCGGCGCAGTCGTACGACGCGGCCCTCCTGATCGACAACGCGATCCGCGCCGTCAAGGGGAAGCTCGAGGACAGAGAGGGACTCCGCGCCGCCCTGGCGAAGCCGACCTTCCAGTCCGTCCGCGGCGGCACGATCCGGTACAACAACAACCACTTCCCGATCCAGAGCTTCTACGTCTACCGGGTCGAGAAGGACGCCTCGGGCAAGCCGAAGCTCGCGAACCGCGGCGTGGTCTTCGCGAACCACTCGGACGCCTACGCCAAGGACTGTCCGATGAAGTGAGACGGAACCGCCGCCATCACCCACCCGCAGGTGGGTGCGCCGGCCGCGGGTGAGTGATGGATCCCGCGCTGCTGCTCGTGCAAGGCCTCAACGGCCTCCAGCTCGGCATCATGCTGTTCCTGATGGCCGCCGGGCTCACGCTCGTGTTCGGCATCATGAACATCGTGAACCTGGCCCACGGCTCGCTCTACATGGTCGGCGCCTATCTCGCGGTCGCCTTCCAGGAGTGGACCGGCTCCTTCGCGCTCGCCGTGCTGCTGGCCCTGCCGGCGACGGCACTGGTCGGCATCGCGGTCGAGGTCGTCGCCATCCGGGCCCTGTACGGCCGCGATCACCTCGACCAGGTGCTGGCGACCTTCGGCCTGATCCTCACCTTCAACGAGCTGGTCCGCATCGTCTGGGGCAAGGCGAGCCGCTTCATGGCGCTCCCGAGCGGCTTCGAGGGACACGTCCGGCTCCTGCCGGGCGTCCCGTATCCCACGTACCGGTTGGCGATCGTGGCGGTCGGCCTGCTGGTCGCCGTGTTCCTCTACGTCCTGATCACGCGCACGCGGATCGGCATGCTGATCCGGGCCGGGGCGAGCAACCGGACGATGGTGGCCGCGCTGGGCGTGAACATCAAGCTCCTCTACACGCTCGTCTTCGGCCTGGGCGCCGCGCTGGCCGGCCTGGCCGGCCTGATGGCGGGGCCGATCGTGTCGATCGAGTCCGGCATGGGCGAGCCGATCCTCATCCTCACCTTCGTCGTCATCGTGATCGGGGGCATCGGCTCGATCCGGGGGGCGCTCGTCGCCGCCGTCCTCGTCGGGCTGGTCGACACGGTCGGGCGGGCCTTCCTGCCTCTCCTCCTGGGGATCGTCCTGCGCCCGCAGGCGGCGAATCAAGCCGGACCGGCGCTCGCGTCGATGCTGATCTACCTCCTGATGGCCGGCGTGCTGGCGTTCCGGCCGGAAGGCCTGTTCCCGGCGCGCACCGGCTGAACGCCGTGGGAGGCCGGCTGCGCATCGCGACGCTCCTCGGCGGCATCCTGCTGCTGGCGCTCGTGCCGGTCGCCGCCCGGATGCTGGACGCGCCGTTTTACCTGACGCTCTTCGGGCGGATCATGATCTTCGCCATCGCCGCGCTGAGCCTCAACCTCATCCTCGGGTACGGCGGCATGGTGAGCTTCGGTCATGCCGCCTACCTCGGCGTCGGGGTCTACACGGTCGGGATCCTGAGCGCCCACGGCATCGACAACGGCTTCATCCAGTGGCCCGTCGCCATCCTGGCCTCGGCCGTGATCGCCGCGGCGATCGGTGCGGTGTCGGTGCGGACCAGCGGGGTCTACTTCATCATGATCACGCTGGCCTTCGCCCAGATGCTCTACTTTCTCGGCGTCAGCCTCAAGGCGTACGGCGGCGACGACGGCATGGCGATCGCCCACCGGAGCCAGTTCGGCGGCCTGATCGACCTCGAGAATGCCGCGGCCTTCTACTACCTCGTGCTGGGGCTCCTCCTCCTCTTCCACGGCCTGAGCCATCGGCTCGTCAACTCCCGCTTCGGCATGGTGATCCAGGGCGCGCGCTCGAACGAGCGGCGCATGCAGGCGATCGGCTTTTCCACCTACCGGTACAGGCTCTTGGCCTTCGTCATCGCCGGCACCATCTGCGGCGTGGCGGGCATCCTCCTCGTCAACTTCACGAAGTACATGAGCCCGGCCTTCATGCACTGGACCCGGTCGGGGGAGATCATGGTCATGGTGATCCTCGGCGGCATGGGGAGCGTGATCGGCCCGGCCATCGGGGCCTTCGTCTTCCTCCTGCTCGAGGAAGTGCTCTCGGGCTACACGGAGTACTGGCCGGTGGTCCTCGGACCGATCCTCATCCTCGTCGTGCTCTTCGCCAAGCGCGGGATCTACGGCGTCCTGGCGACTC
Organism: uncultured bacterium; assembly: GCA_964509395.1. Classification (GTDB taxonomy): domain Bacteria; phylum Methylomirabilota; class Methylomirabilia; order Rokubacteriales; family DASRDR01; genus CAZDYT01. The sequence continues at coordinate 337 of CAZDYT010000201.1, read as the reverse complement.
GGCGCGGGGCCCCCGAATCCGGGACGGCCGCCCTGAGGCCGTGACGGCCGCGGGCCCGGGGACCGGCCTGCGGGTCCCCGCCCGTGGGCAGGCCGAGCGCGGCCGATCCGGGATTGCCGATGGCTGAGCCGCTCCTCGAGACGGACGAGCTCTGCAAGCGCTTCGGCGGCGTGGTCGCCACCGATCACGTCAGCCTGGCCGTGACGGCCGGCGAGATCCACGCGGTGATCGGGCCGAACGGCGCCGGCAAGACGACGCTCCTGGCCCAGCTCAGCGGGGAGCTCAAGCCCGATGCCGGGCAGATCCGCTTCGGCGGCGAGGACGTCACGGCGCTGTC
>CAZDYT010000200.1:0-7027 GCA_964509395.1 uncultured bacterium | reverse complement strand
GCGGAGGCGGTCGAACGCCTCCACGACGGTCCGGACGAACCCCGCGGCCTGCTCGGGGTAGATGTTCGCGTCGGGCTCGGCCCGGAGGAGGGTCTCGGCCGCCGCCTCGTCGAGCCACTCGGGCGCCTCGGGGGACCCCGCGAAGGCGATCAGCCGGCACTCCTCGGCGAGCTGGGAGCGCTCGGCGTCCCGCCGCCGGGTCACCACGTCGTAGCGGAGGCGGAGGAGCAGGAGGGCCGTGCGGCGGGAGACCGCGCGGGTGCGAATCGCCCCGGCCCGGCGGGCGATGCCGTCGGCCTCGGGATCGAGGGCCGTCTCCATGACGTGGCTCGCAAGGGCTTCCACGACCGAGTGGGTCCGCGAGAGGTAGAGGACGCCGTCCTCGACGGGCAGCTCGAAGCGGGCGGCGAGGCGGTCTCGGCCGCCCAGCGCGTCGCGGAGCGCGCGGGGCACCTCCCGGAGGTCGGTGTGGAGCACGCCCTGTTGCTCGGTCAGCACCGCCCGGTGGGCCCCGAGCGCCTCCCGGGTGAAGGCGCCGACGTCCGCAGCCGAGCCGACGGCGGCCCGCGCCTCGGCCAGCTCCCGGGCGACCTCGTCCACCTTGATGGACTCCTGGGCGAACATCGTCCGGGAGCGCTTCTCACGGTCCGCGGCGCTCTCCCACTGGGTGTAGAGCTCCTCCTTCCGGGGCCGGAGGTATTCCTCCAAGCCGGGGAGGAGCTGCTCACCGGCCCCGCCTTGCTCGCGCAGGAGAAGACCCTCGAAGATCGCCTCGACGACCGCGTTGGTGTCCACCGGGACGGGGACCCAGATCCCGAGGGAGCTGCGGATCGTCTTGTGCTTCCGGATCAGGACGTCGAGGACGATCCCGTCGATCTGCGTGTCGAGTCCATAGTAGGTCAGGACTCGGACGGTCTTCCGCGCCTGGCCGTAACGGTCCACCCGGCCCTCGCGCTGCTCGTGGCGTGTCGGGTTCCACGAGAGGTCGTAGTGGAGCACGGCGTCGAAGTGATCCTGGAGGTTCACCCCTTCGCTCAGGCAGTCGGTGCACACGAGGACCCGCTTCGGCGCCTGGGCCAGGTCGAGGACGCGGGCCTCGCGGTCGGCGGGCGGGAGCGCGCCGGTCACCGCCGTGACGGTCACGTCTCTCGTGAGGCGCTTGCCCAGCTCTCGCGCCACGTACTCGGCCGTCGCGATGAAGCGGCAGAAGAGGATCGGCCGGTAGCGGTCGCGCAGGAGTCCCTGGACCAACTCGACGGCCTTCAGGAGCTTGGCGTCCTTCGCGCCGGCGAGCGCGTCGGCGTCGCGGGCCATCTCGAGGAGGCGCCGGCGGTTCGGCCCGCCCTCGTCCGGGTCCTCGCCGGGGTCGCCGCCCGGGGTCACGTCCACGCCCTCGGCCAGGTCCTCGGGGGCGAGGTCGAGCACGGCCCGCCGCCCCAACTCGTCGGCCTCCTCGGGAGTCTCGGCGTCGGCGGAGGGCGCCCGGCTACGAAGCGTGGCTGCCGCCGCGGCGGGGCTCGAGGCGAGGGCGCGGAGGAGGGCGAGCGCCGACCACCAGCGGACCCGCTGGCGATGGCGGCCGCCGGCCGGGTCGGCCACGGTTTCGCGCGCGTAGCGGAGGACGCGGTCGAAGAGGCGCCGGTACTCGGGGGTGAGCCGGTAGGTTTCCTCGGCCTCCTCCCGCTTGGGGAAGGGCGTGTCGGTCTGCATGAAGTGCTCGATGTCCGCGCGCCGTCGCTGGACGAAGTGGGCGGCGAGACGCCGGCGGAGCGGCGCCTGCTCGGGGCCGGTGAGTGTCTCCGGCAGGTCGGCGAACTCGGGCTTGAGGAGGCCCAGGAGCGAGCGGAAGGCCTCCTCCTTGCCGCTGTGCGGCGTCGCGGTCACCAGCACGAGGTGGCGCGCGGGATCGGCCGCGAGCTGCTTCACGAGCTGGTGGCGCTGGTGGCGGCTGCCCCGACCCTCATACCCGAAGGCGCAGGTGTGGGCCTCGTCCACGACGATCAGCTCCGGGGCGGTGCGCACGAACTCGTCCCGACGGCGGTCGCTCTTGATGAAGTCCAGGGACACGACGACGTGCGGGTAGACCTCGAAGAGCGACTGGCCGATGCGGCAGACCCGTTCCAGCCGGCCCGCGGTGCCCGGGAGGACCAGCTCGGCGTCGACATGGAACTTCTCACGCAGCTCGACCTGCCACTGCTCGGCGAGGTGGGGCGGACAGAGGACGGCCAGGCGGCTCACCTCGCCCCGGTCGAGCAGCTCGCGGGCGACCAGGCAGGCTTCGATGGTCTTCCCGACGCCCACGTCGTCCGCGATCAGGAGCCGCACCGGGTCGAGGCGGAGGGCCATGAGGAGGGGCACGAGCTGGTAGGGGCGGGGCTCGACGGCGATCCGCGCGAAGGACCGGAACGGGCCGGCGCCTGCTCGGGAGCCGAGGCGCACGGCGTCGCGGAGGAGACGGCAGGAGCGGTGGTCACCGACGCGCTCGGGATCGGGCAGGTCGAAGTGAGCGGGCCGGACGTCCTCGGTCTCGAGGGGGAGGTACAGGCCGGTGACTTCGTCCTCCGTGCCGCCGAGCGGACGAACCAGCAGCAGCTCGTCGCTCGACTGCGGCAGGACCACCCACTCCCGGCCGCGCGCACGGACGAGGGAGCCGACGGCGAAGCTCACGACGGCCGCCCGAAGAGGTTCGGATGCCGGCCGATGAGCCCGCCCCAGCCGCCGCCATCGCCGAAGCGCAGCACGGTGTAACCCCGGTCCTCGAGGCACGCCGTCTGCCCCCGGTCCCGGGCCTGGCGCTCCGGGTACTCATGGGGCGGGCCGTCTACGTAGACCGCCGTCTGGGCCTCGTCGTAGAGGAAATCGGGCCGGGTTCGGCAGACCTCAATGAACACCTGCGCCCGCGAGGGGAGGCGAAGGCCTTGGGCCTCGAGGTGCTCGAGCCAGGCGCGCTCGAGCCCCGACTGGCACTGGCGGACGAGCGCGGCGAGGTGCTCGGCGCGAGGCAATGCGCCCGGGGCCGCCTCGACCCGGGCCCGCGCCAGGCGCCCGAGCAGCTCCGGGAGCTGCTGGCGGTCGAGGATCTCGTGGTCCTGCTGGTTCGTGTAGCTGCGGAGGCAGTCGTAGCACGCCGCCTCGCAGTCCTCCCGGGCCCGCGGCGCCCGGCGACGATCCTCGCCGGTGTCGGGGTCGAAGTGGCACAGCTCGAGCGCACGCCGGGCGACGCGCGCGAGCGCCTCCGGGTCGTCGACCAGCCGCCGGAGCACGCCGGCCCCGCCCTCCGCCGCCTCGTAGAAGAGGAGCAGCCGGCGGACGTCTCGGGACGGCAGGGGCTCCGCGGCCAGCTCGGAGTCCTCGAGCTGGTACTCGAGCTGGATCGCGTGCTTGAGCGCGGCGGCGAGCGAGGCCAGGACCGGCGTGGCCACCTCGCCGGCCGGTTGCAGCAGGAGGCAGTTCCGCCGGTCCTCGACGTACGGGATCACCCGCTTCGTCCGGGCCGACAGGGGGTCGCCGTCGTCGTCCTCCGGGTCCTGCTGGTTCCGCTGCCAGTAGCCACGCTCGATGTCGAGGACGAAGCCGTACTGGTTCGGCTGCGCGCGGCGGCGCCAGCCGAGGTTGATCCGCCAGAGCGTGGAGGCCGGGCCGTAGGTCAGCGTCGCGAGATCTTCGCCGTCCAGCACCGCGCGGGCGGTCCGCCGGGCCTGGCGGCCGCCGTGCTCGGCGAAGCGCACACCGGTCCGGATCTCGAAGCCCAGACGGAGCCGCTCCTCCTCGTCGGAGCTGATCCGGTCGGCCCGCTTCGTGGCGACGTTCTGGAGGCGGAAGAGCGGCGCGAGCGGGGCGTCGAGGGCGCGTCCACAGCGCTCGCAGAGGTCGGGTCCCGCGCCATCCGGGGCCGGGTGGAGGTATCCGCACCCGCCGCACTGCTTGGCGGCGGTGGTCACGATGGTCTCGCCGTCCTCGCGGACCGGAAGGATGACCTTGTTAATCCGGTAGCGCGAGCCCTCGTGGTAGAGGATCGCCCGCGGCCCGAACTCCGAGATGGCCAGGAAGCGCGGCCTGGACAGGAACTCGTCGCGCCCCCGTCGCTGGCGGCGGCCGGGGATGTAGGCGGAGAGCGGGAGCCGCGGGAAGGCGTAGCCGGGGAGGAACCCCTCGCTCGCGAAGTATCGGTAGCTGTAGAAGTCGCCTTCGACGGCGGCCTCGGTCGCCGTGAGAAGGTCGATCTGGGCCTCGGCCTCCGCCCGGAGGCGGCGGGCCTTCTCCTTCTCCTCGGCGCTCCGGGAGGCGTCCGCGACGATCTTGTGTTGGAGGGCGCGCTGGCGGATCGCCGCGCGATAGAGGCCACGCCAGCGCTCGCAGGCCAGGTCGAACTGCCGGCCGACCTGCGCCAGCACCTCGTCGAGCCAGCCTTCCGTGTACCAGTCCGAGGCGTGGAGCTCGCCCTGGACGGTGTCCAGGACCCGCCGGGCGCGGCCCCGCGCGCGCTGGCGAGCGGCGTCGTCTCCGATGGCGTCGCGGACCGACGGCAGCAGCTCCAGGCTGGGATCTTCCCCGGCGACGTCCAGGACGTCCTTGAGCGAGCTGCCGAGCGCGAGCCCGGTCTCGGCAAGCCAGATGGCGTGGACGTGCGACCGGACCAGGTCCTCGTTGGCCAGGTCCACCCTCGGCGGGGTTACCGCGCCCGCGACCATGTCGCTGGGGCGCCGGAAGAAATACTGGTCGTGGGAGCTGTACGTCGAGCAGTACGCGAAGACCAGGGCCGGCTGGCCGCTCCGGCCGGCCCGGCCGCTACGCTGGGCGTAGTTGGCCGGCGTGGGCGGGACGTTCCGCAGGTTCACGACGTTCAGCTCCGCGATGTCCACCCCCAGCTCCATCGTCGGCGAGCAGTAGAGGATCGGAAGGCGGCCCTCACGGAAGAGCGCCTCCCGCTCCTGGCGCTGCTCGTACTTGACCTGGGCGGTGTGCTCGCGGGCCTCGAGGCCTTTCCCCTCGGCGGCAATCGTCCGGTAGAACTCGATGAAGAAGGGGTTGGTGCGGGCGCCGGCTGCCGGGATCCGGGGAACGCGGATGGAATCGTGGAAGGCTCGCGTGCCGTCTCCGGCAACCCAGACCAGGGCGCTCGCGGGGAGCTGGTAACCCGCGACGTCGTCCTCACCCCTGGGTGGCGCCACGACCTCCACCAGACCAGCGACTCTGAGCGCCTCGAGCAGGTCGCGGCAGATGTGTGCGGTGTCCTCCAGAGTGAGCTTGTGGACCAGGCCCGGGAACGTCGTCGGCCGGCGGAGGTACTGCCCGAACCCGCCGCGCGGCGACAGGTAAACGTTGTCGCCCGGATCGCCGGGTCGGCTCGACCGCGGGTAGAGGACGGCGGCGCGCTCCATCCGCTCGTTCTCGTCGATGGCCCAGGGCGCGATCAGCCGCTGCGAGCTTTGCTGCTGGATCCGCTCCTGGGCGACCGGGTCCAGGGAGTCCACCTTGATCGCCAGCTCCCGACGCATGAAGTCCAGCAGCGTGCTGGCGATCTCCATGCGTCCTTCGGGCGAGGCCTTCGCGAGGGCGGGATGGAACGGCTGCCAGACGTCCTCGGCGCGGCACAGCTCGTCCAGGGAGAGGTAGCGGATCTCGAGGAGGCCGCACTGCTCGAGGTTCGGCGACGTTACGCGCCACCCGCGCTGCAAATCACGGTAGAGGCGGTACCCCAGCACGCTACGCAGCGCGCGCTTCGTTTCCTCGAGGGCCTGGAAGCGGACCTGCGGGTCGCTCGCGTAGAGTTCCAGGGGGAGGTCCAGCGCGTCGAAGACCCGCTGCACCAAGGCCTCGTGTGTCAGGCCCTGCGGGCCGGCGCCGGTGACCGCCTTGCAAAGCGCTGAGCGGAGGAGCCCGATCTCGACGAAATCGTTAAAGTGGCCGGCCTGGAGCGAGGCGTCCTGACGGTTGTCCGTGAAGCTGAGGAGCTTGCGGGCTCGCTCGGGCAGCTCGGCCGCGGACCGCAGGTGGCGGATCGCGGCGAGGCTCAGGACGGTGGTCGCCGAGCTTCGCCCCTCCGTCCCGAGTGAGGCGAGCTTGGGGAAGTCGGAGGTCTGGCGGAAGTGATACGACACCCCGCAGCTCAGGCAGAAGCGGAAGGGCGCCGGCACATAGTGGCAGTCCACGCCGACCTGGCTCTCCGTCCCGTCGGGTGCCACGCGCACGGCCCGAGGAAGGTGTTCCCGTCGGTCACCGCGGACGCGTGAGGCTCCGCGGAACTCCTCGAGCCAGTCCTCCGGGAGGCGGCTCGCAACCTGGGTCGGGTCGCTCGGCCAGGGGTCCTTGGTGCTGACATAGAGGAAGCCGGCCTCCCCGTCCTCGCCGAGGAGCCGGTCCGACAGCTCGCGCGGCGTGAAGACGCGCCCCTTTGCCTCTTCGCTCTGCCGCATCCGGACGCAGTAGTACTCCTGGCCACACTCCCGGCAGAAGACCAGCGGCAGCAGTACCCTCCGGCGGTCACCCGGGACGAACTGCTGGCCCCGCACCGTCACGTGGCGCTCCGTCTCGGGTTCGGGCGTCGCGTAGACGATGTCACCCCGGCTGATGAACTGGTGGAGGCGGAAGGCGAACGCCGGGAAGCCGGTCTCGGGATCGGGCGCCGACCGGTAACTCGCGAGGAGCTGCTGCGCGATGGCCTCCCCGCAGCGCTCGGCCGGCACCCCGGTCAGCTCGCTCAGGTGCCGGGCCGCGCCTTCCGGGCCCGACAGGCTTCGCGGGCGGGTCCGCACGAGCCGGCCCGTCCCAGGCTCGGTGGCGATGCCGAACGTGCTCTCGATCCAGGCGGAGAGCGGGTCGTTCACGAAGCTGGCGTAGTCCCCCGGCGGCGTGGTCGTCGGGTCCTCCACGCGCTGGCGTAGCTCGCGGACGAACGCGGGGTCACCGAGGTCGCGGTCCGGCGTGCGTCGTCGCAGCGTCTCACCGATGACGTGCTTCGGGTCCACCGGCGCACCGAACAGAGGCGACGCCACGCGGGCGACCTCGGTACGCTGCTCTTCCCAGG
>CAZDYT010000199.1:0-7029 GCA_964509395.1 uncultured bacterium | reverse complement strand
GCTGGGCTATGGGGCCGTGGCGCTCCTCGTCCAGACGGGGCGTGACGAAGCGGCGATCCGGCGCATCGTCGAGTCCTCGTTCGGCCAGTACCAGAACCTCCGCCAGATCCGCCGGCTCGAGGGGGAGGTCGCGGAGGCGAGCGGCGCGCTCGCCGAGGCCGAGCGCTACGAGGCGCCGTGTGGGGACTTCGGCCGCATCGGTCGCTATCGCGCGCTCCGGGCCGAGGTTGACGCGCGACGGCGTGCGCTCGGCGCCCGCGCCCACCCGGCCCGCGCGCGCGCGCTCGAAGACGTGGAGCCGGGGCGCCTGGTTCTCCTCCGGCAGCGGGGCGGGAGCGGCGTCGGCGTCGTCCTGGGCACCCACCGGCTCCGCGGCCACCACGTGCTCGTCGATGCCCTGCTGCCGCACGGGTCCGTCATTCGGACCAAGGCGGGCGCGTCAAGCGCGTGTTCTGGGCGACGCCGCCGCTGCTCTTGCCGCGCGACATCCGGGATCTCGCCGCCCACCACCGAGGCTGGGGGCGGGACTTCCGCGAGGTCCTCCGCCACGAGGGCGGGGCCCTGCTCGCCCGGCTCCAGGGACTCGAGCTGGGAAGCCTCCTCGAGCGGGAGCGTGGGGACGCCCCCGAGGATGCGCTGGAGCGGATCGAGTGCCACGCCTGCCCCTGGGGCGCAACCGCACGCTGCGACGCCGCGTGGCGGGGGACCGAGCGGCATCGCACCCGGCTCGAGCAGCGCCAGGCGGCGCTCGACGCCGTCCGGAACGCGATCTGGCAGGAGTTCCTCCGGGTGATGGAGGTGCTGGACGCGTTCGACGCGGCGCAGAAGGGCGAGCTGCGGCCGAAGGGGCGGCTCGTCGCCGCGCTTCGCCACGACCACGAGCTCCTCGTCGCCGAGGCCGTGTTCCGTGGCGTCTTCGACGACGCGAGCCCGGCTGGGGTGGCCGCGCTGGCCTCCTGCCTGGCGGAGGAGGCGCGCTCAGGGGAGGAGGGGCCCTCGAAGCTCTTCCTCAAGCAGCATCCCAGGCTCAAGCGGCGGGTGCGGCAGATGGAGGAAGCGGCGGGCGCCATCCTCGCGGTCCAGCGCCGCGTCGGGCTCCATCGGGCGGTGACGGTGCAGACCGGCTTCGCGGCGGCGGTGTATCGCTGGGCGTCGGGAGACGACGACTGGCCGCGGATCGTCGCCGAGTCCTTCGGCGGGCACGAGGGGGACCTGATCCGCGCGATGCGCCGCCTCATCGACCTCCTGCGTCAGCTTGCCGAGGCGCCGGAGGTGCCGGACCGGCTGGCGGAGGCCGCCCGCGCCGCTGCCCGCGGGCTCGACCGTGGCATCGTCCTCGAGTCCGCCCTGATCTAGCTTGACGTGCGACCACCTGGCGTTTGAGCTGCCACCTGCCCCTCGCCGCTTGCCCCGATCTCCCGCAGGCGCGGCTTATCGAGACTCATCGACAGCTGACCCGCGTTTGGTGCGAATGTCGGGTTCGCCGGCGCAACACTGCTGGTAAACGGCAGAATCAATCCGGCCGCCGGCTACTTCAGGCGGAGCACGTTGATGGTCGGGACGGGCTTGAGCAGTCCCTTCAGGACGAGCGGGCCCACTTCTTCGGTTTCGACCAGCCCCTCGGCGGCGCCTGCCACGCGGGACGATACGAGGATCTGACCCCCCCTGGCCTCGCCGCAGAGGCGCGCGGCCAGGTTCGTGACGGTGCCGATGGCGCCGTAGTCCCAGCGCCCCTCGAATCCGATCGCGCCGATGGTGGCGTACCCCTGAGCGACCCCGATGCCGAATGCCAGGTCGTAGCCGCGCTTACGCCAGGCGACGCTCAACTCCCCGACGCGGTCGCGCATGGCCACCGCCATCCGGATCGCGCGCTCCACCGGACTCGGCACCGGCACCGGATCGTTGAAGAAGATCATCATCCCGTCGCCCGTGAAGCGCTCGAGCGTGCCCTCGTGCTCGAGAATCAGCTTTCCCATCTCGGCGTGGTACTCGCGGAGGACGCCCATGACCTCCTCGGGCTCCGCCGTCTCGGCGAAGGCGGTGAACCCTCTGAGGTCAAGGAACACCACGGTCACCTCGCGCCGATGGGTCTTGAGGGGATCCTCGGCGCCCCCCTCGACGATCAGCTCCGCGAGCTGCGGCGAGAAGAAGCGCTTGAGGCGCCCCAGCCGCTCGAGCTGGGCCACCTGCTCCTGGACGCGCTGCTCGAGCGTCCGGTTCAATTCGGCCAGCTCCTGGCGGTGCCGTGCCTCCTGGTCGTGCAGCCGTTTCTTCTCGAGACAGGCGCCGATACGGGCGCGGAGCAGGACGGGGTCAAAGGGCTTCGACAGATAGTCCTCCGCCCCCAGCTCGATGCAGCGGACGACGCTCTGGATCTCGTCGAGGGCCGAGATCATGAGGACCGGGATGTCGCGCAGCCTCGCGTCCGCCTTGAGGCGCTGGAGCACCTCGTAGCCGTCCATCTCGGGCATCATGACGTCGAGGAGCACCAGGTCGACGGCCGTCGACTCGAGCGTCTTGAGGGCCTGACGGCCGCCGGCCGCCACCTCGACCCGGTATCCCTGACGCGCGAGTCGGCGGGCCAGCATTTCGCGATTGCCCTCGTTGTCGTCTACCACCATGATGGCGCCGCGCTCAACGGCGGAGTCGCGCGCCCCCTGTCCTGCTGAGAGTCCCGGCCGCCCGGCGGCGGCCTCGGCGGGCTGCTCCCCGATCAGCGCCCCCAGGTTACCCGCCGCGGACAGGATCCGTTCGAGGTCCGACAAGAGCTGCGGGGTGCCGAGCTCGCCCACCTGTCGCTTGAGGGCCTCGCCCGTCGCGATGATCCGCTCCAAGGGAGGCACGAGCTCTCCGCGCACCGATGCCAGGTCAACCGCGGCGGCCTCTCCTCCGACGGGCGCCAGGAGATTATTGATGAGACCGAGGAGCTGTCGGGCGTCTTGGTGGACCTGGTGAAGACCCGGCTCCAGCTCCTTCAGCCCGCTCTCCCCGACCTCCTCCAGCAGCAGCTCGCTGTAGCCGATGATGTGGTTCAGCGGTGTGCGCAGCTCGTGGCGGAGCTGGGCGAGGGTCGCCGGGTCTCCCGTCACGGGGTGGCCTTCCGGGCGAGCAGTGCCTCGATCTTCTCGAGAAGTCGTGCGAGGTCCACGGGCTTCGTGTCGAAGTCGTCGGCGCCGGCTTCCATCGCTTTCTCCCGGTCGCCTGACATCGCGTGGGCCGTCAGCGCGATGATAGGGATGGCGCGGGTCCCGGCCGCGGACTTGAGCTGGCGCGTGGCCTCCCAGCCGTCCAGCACCGGCAGGCTCATGTCCATCAGGATGAGCGCCGGCGCTTCGGATCGCGCCAGCGTGACCCCTTGCTGGCCGTCGACGGCAATGACGACCTCGTAGCCTCGCTTCTCGAGGCGCCGCGAGAGCATGTCCCGGTTCATCTCGTTGTCTTCCACCAGGAGGATCTTCGGCATTCAGCGCGGCCCTCTTCGGCGCGCAACACAGGCCCTCACCATGTCGCGCACCTCGGCCAGGAGCGCATCCCGGCTGTCCGCGCCTTTCTGGAGAATCGTCTCCACGTGGCCGTTGAGCTGCTGGCGCTCCGCCGGTGAGAGGTCCTTGGCTGTGACGACGATGATCGGGATCGTCCGCCAGGCCTCCTGCCTGCGGATCGCGGTGACGAAGTCGAACCCGTCCATCTCCGGCATCATGAGGTCGAGCAGGATCACGCCGGGCGCGGCGTCACGCAGGCGGTCGAGTGCGACGCGGCCGTTCTGGGCCTCGACCACCGCGTAGCCCTCGCGTTCGAGGATCCGCCGTATGGCCTGCCGGAGCGCCGGATCGTCGTCGACGATGAGGACCGGGAGGTCTCGGCGATACTTTTTCAAGATGGCCACGAGGCGCTCGCGATCGATCGGTTTCGCGAGGTAGTCGGCAGCGCCGAGGGTGTAGCCCAGGTTCTTGTTGTCCACGATCGTGAGCATGATGACGGGGATGTCCACGAGCTCGGGATCGCCCTTGAGCGCTGACAGCACCGCCCAGCCGTCCATCCCGGGCATCAGGACATCGAGGGTAATCGCCTCCGGCCTCAGCTCTCGCGCGAGCCGCACGCCTTCCTTACCACCGGCCGCCGTCACCACGCGAAAGCCTTCCCGGGTGAGGAAGCGCTGCATCAGGTCGCGGACCGCCGCCTCGTCGTCGATGACCAACACCGTGCTCGCGCTCGCGGGGGCCGTCCCCGGCTGGGCCGGCGCTTCCGTTTCCTTCGGGAGCTCCACCACCTCTGGCGGCAGGTGCATCGTGAACGTGCTGCCGCGCCCCGGCTCGCTCGCCACGGTGATGTCGCCGCCCATCATGCGGCAGAGCCGCCGGCTCAAGGCCAGCCCCAGGCCCGTCCCGCCGTATTTCCGGGTTGTGGCGGCGTCTGCCTGGGAGAACTCCTGGAACAACTTGGCCATTTGCTCGGGCGTCATCCCGATCCCGCTGTCCCTCACGCGGAAGGTGATCCAGTCCCCGCCCTCACCCGTCTCGCGCGTCGCCGCCAGGGAGACGGTGCCGTGATCGGTGAACTTGCAGGCATTGCTCAGGAGGTTGAACAGGGCCTGGCGGACCTTGGTCAGATCGGCGCGCATCGTCCCGATGGCGTCCTCGCAGCTGACCTCCAGGCGATTGGAGTTTTTCGCTGCGAGCGGCTGGATCACGGCGGCGATGTCGTGGATGAGCGTGGGGATCTCGAAGGTCTCGAGGTAGAGCTCCATCTTGCCCGCCTCGATCTTCGAGAGGTCGAGGACGGCGTTGATGAGCTCGAGCAGGTGCTTTCCCGCCGCATGGATCTTCTTGAGATCCGGGACGAGTCCTTCTGCGCCGAGGTCCCCGGCCTCCTCCTGGAGCATCTCGCTGTAGCCGATGATCGCGTTGAGCGGCGTCCTGAGCTCGTGGGACATGTTGGCGAGAAATTCCGACTTGTGCCGGCTGGCGACCTCGAGCTGCCGGCTTTTGTCCTCCAGCTCCTGGCTCTTCTGATCGATCTCGCGGAAGAGCCGGGCGTTCTGGATGGCCAGGGCCGACTGCGCGGCGAACGTCCGCAGGAGATCGACGAGCTCCGATGGGAACGCTCCCGGGGACCTGCGTCGGACGACGAGGCCGCCAATGACGCGGTCTTCCCGCGTGAGGGGAACGGCGAGGAGAGCGCGGAATCCGGCCCTGACCGTGACGTCGTGCGTTCGCCCCTCGTAGGCGCCCCGTTCCAGGATGTCGGGGATCTGGACAGGCTCGCGCGCCGCGATCGCGCGCCCCACCGCCCCTTCACCGATTCGTAGCGACATCGCCTGGAGGGCCCCGATGTGCTCCTCGGTCATCCCGTGCGTGACGCGCAGGAGAAATTCCTGCTTCGCCTCGTCGAACTCGTAGATCGTGCCGGCGTCGGTCCTCGAGAGCTGCACCGCGTGGGCGACGATCGCGGCGAGCACCGTTTGGAGATCCAGGGTGGAGCTGACGGTCTGGCCGACCTCGCCGAGCGCTTTCAGCTCTTGCACCGACGTCGTCAGCTCCCGCGTCCGCGCCTGGAGCTCCTGGAAGAGGCGGAGGTTCTCGATCGCGATCACGGCCTGGTCGGCGAACGTCCGGAGGAGCTCGATCTGCGCCTCGGAGAAGAGACCGGCCTCGGTGCGAGAGACGACGATGCTCCCGAGCGCGCTCTCCCCACGCAGCATCGGCACAGCCACGATGCTCCGGAACGTCACGACCTGCGCGATCCCGGCGTGTCGATAATCGGGATCGGCGAGGACATCCGGAATGTGCTCGACCGCGCGGTTGAGAATGGATCGGGCTGCCGCACTGCCGCGGCCGGGTGCCATCGGGTATGCCTGCCGATAGACCTCGACACCCGCGGCCGTCAGATTGTGGTGCGCCACGAAGTGGAGACGCTCGCCGTCGAACCGAAAGACTGCACTGAAGCGGCCGTCGCAGAGCCGCACCGCGCTCTCGGCGATCATGTCGAAGACTGGCTGGGTGTCGGTCGGGGAGCTCGAGATCACGCCCAGGACCTCGCTCGTCGCCGTCTGCTGCGCCAGCGTCTCGGTGAGGTGGCGGTTCTTGCTCTGGAGCTCCTGGAAGAGGCGGACGTTCTCGATCGCGATCACGGCCTGGTCGGCGAACGTCCGGAGGAGCGCGATCTCTTTTTGCGAGAACGGATCGACCTTCGTCCGGCCAATCACGATCGCCCCGATCGGCACGGCCTCTCTCAGCAACGGCGTGGCAAGTACGGTCCTATGGCCAAAGTGCTTCTGCAACGCCTTGCCGAACGGGAACTCGGTTTCGTGCTCTTCCGCGAGGTCATAAACGTGGATCATTTGCCGGTCGATGCCTCGACCGATGGGGAACGTCTCACCCAAAGCCCCCGTCGTTTGAAGTGCCCTGTGCTCAGCCACCATCCGAAGCTGGTCACCCTCGATCCGGAGGATAAGGGCATCGGTTGCGTTGCAGAGCCGGCCGGCAGTCATGGCGATGGCGTTCAGCAGCGTCTGTACGTCCATCGGTGAGTCCGCGCTGACGACCAGCGTCGCGACGGCAGCCGCCCCGCACTCAGGACAGAACTTAGCGCCGGGAGGAGTTTCCTGCTGGCACCGAAAACACTTCAATGGGCCGCCTTCTCGTGGCTGAACGGAGTGAGAGACTTCGAGTGGCGATCTTGCCCTGTTGGACTTGTGAGCACTCGGGAAACGGGACCGTGCGCGCTACGAGGGACGAGCGCCCCCCTCGGCCATCCGCATGGTCGACGAGGACATCGAAGGGTTGTCCACGGACCCAAGTCCAGGGGCACGCACGCCTCCCCCGACGGCCGGAGGGTGGGACTACTCGACCGCCGGGTGAGCCTAGGGACCCTCAGCCGCATCCTGAGGGTGGGTAGGTCTCCAGGGACCCGACCCGGGCCTCCTGCTCCGGGACCGGACTCTACGCCTTGGAGGCAGGACTGTCAAGCCGGCGGCCGCCGCCGATCTGCTTCATGTTGTTGGCAAATGAAGTGTCCAGGCCTTCGCCG